>JAYVGL010000023.1:0-8462 GCA_043772175.1 Pyrinomonadaceae bacterium
CCCGAATTGTATAATTTATGACAATGTTTCTATCGGTCACGATTGCGTGATTCACGCGGGCGCGGTCATCGGCGCGGACGGTTTCGGATTCGTGCGCGACGGTGCAAACGGTTACGTCAAATTTCCGCAAATCGGCACGGTCGTTATCGAAGACGACGTGGAAATCGGCGCAAATACTTGCATTGATCGCGGCGCGTTGGGCGAAACTCGCATCGGCGAGGGAACGAAGATTGATAATCTGGTGCAAATCGCGCACAACGTCCAGATCGGCAAGCGAGTCGTCATCGCCGCGCAAACCGGCATTTCGGGAAGCACGATAATTGAAGACGATTGCGTGATCGGCGGACAAGTCGGAATGGGCGATCACGCGACGGTGAAAAGCGGCGCGATTATCGGATCGCAAGCCGGCGTTCTGCCCGGCAAAATCGTTCGCGCAGGCGTTTGGTGGGGAACGCCGGTTCAGCCGCTCGACGAATACAAGCGGCAAAACGCGCACGTCAAAGGACTCGCCCGACTGAAGGAAGAAATCAAAGACTTAAAAAGGCGGATCGTCGGATCAGAGCAAAAATAATTATTGCTTCGGCACGGGTTTATGTTATCTTTACGAACGGCTCTCCTGATTTCAGACCAAAAGAATTTCAATGAAAAATAACTTAAAGTTTCTTTTAATGTGCGCCGCATTTATCTGCGCGTCGGCAATAAGCGATTTCGCGCAGATGAGAACCGGCGGCTACAAAAAAGTTGCGGCGAACGATGCCGGAGTAGTCGCGGCGGCGGAGTTTGCGGCGCAGACGCAATCTGAAAAAGACGGCGCGGAAATTACGCTGCAATCGGTCGAAACCGCCAAACGCCAGACGGTCGCGGGAACGAATTACAAACTTTGCCTCGAAGTTTTCCGCGTCGAAGCGGACGATAATGTCGAAGTCAGGCAGTTTGTCCAAACGATAGTTTTTCTCAATCTGAAAAAGCAATATACCTTGAAAAGTTGGGAGTCAGCCGAAGACTGCGGCAAATAATAAAACACAATATGAAGAGTAAACTACGAACGATAATGATAATCGCCGTCTGCGGCATAGTTTTCGGCAGCGCGGCACAATCCTTCGCGCAGACGGCTGAACAGATAGTCGGCGGTTATAACAAAGCCGACATCGCCGACCGAGAAGTCGTCGCGGCGGCAAACTTTGCCGTCAAAGCGGAGGCGAAAAAACAAACGGCGAGCTTTAAACTCGTCGCCGTCAACAACGCCGCCAGGCAGGTCGTCGCCGGAATGAACTACCAGGTTTGTCTGAGCGTCGAGAGAAGCGACCGCCGAAAGAAAGCCGTTGTGCCGCAAGTCGCCCAGGCGGTCGTTTATCGAAACCTGAAGGGCAAATACAGTCTGACGAGTTGGACAATCGCCGCCTGCACCGATGCCGCGCCGGTCGTGCCGATCAAATAAACGCAGCGAGCCAGACGGCTGGCTTTCAAATTTTAATCGAGACTTTCGCGCCGTCGGGTATCACGTAGCCCGACTTCGCCGGACTGATCCCCGTCAACGCTTCATCCAAAGAACGCGCTTTTTGCAAACGCATCGGGCGCGTTTCGTTTTCTGTCAAAGCGGTTACGATTCGAACATTAAATTTTTCGGCGATTCTCAGCAAATTCCACGCCGTCTGCCCGTTGACCTGATAGCTTTCGCAGAGTTTTTCGGCTAGCTTTTCCGAGTTTTCGGCTTCAAACCAATTCAAGAAATCTTTCCTTCCCAAACCTTCGGCGCATTCGGCTAATAAGATAATCGTTCCGTTATCGCGGCAGGCACGCGAAGCCGCGTCCAGAGCCTTGTGCGCTTGAATCATATTGACATCGTGCGGAGTTCCGCCGCACGAAACGATGACGACATCGCGCTTTTCGGTGATTTCGACCGTGTGATTTGCCGCGTAAACTTCACACGCGGCGCGGTGCGATTCAATCCAGTCGCCGCAGGTCAAATCGGACGCTTCGCCGCGTTCGTTAACCGTCGTGTTGACGGCGAATGACGGCGGCAGTTTGGCGACGACTTCCAGGAAGGCTTCGTGGACGGCGTTCCCATCCGTCGTTCCGGTGTCCACGCCTTCACGCCGCGATTTTGCGGCGCAGTCGAACGCGAGTTTATGCGTGGCGGCAATCGTGCGGCTCGAAGCCAAACCCGGACAGATCAGCTTGCGTCCGCCCGTAAATCCGGCGAAGTAATGAAACGCGACACCGCCGACGATAATCACGCGGTCGTGTTCGGTTAAGGCGCGGTTTAACTCAATCGGGATGCCGCCCGCCGTTTCTCCGAGTCGAACGATTGCCGCCAAATCTCGCGGATTGTGATCGAGCGTTTTGACGCGCTGATGGATGAACGGCGTGAGCAATTCTTTCTTTTCGTCTTCGGTTACGCGCCGGTGAATGCCCGTCGCAAAGATAATGCGAATGTCGTGCGGCATCGTCCCGTTAGCGATTAAACGCCGAACGAGTAGATTAACGATTTGCCCGCTCGCCGTTTGTCTGGTCGCGTCCGGCACGACGATCAAAATTGACTCATCCTGATTGAGAATTTCCTCCAACGGCTTCGAGTTAATCGGATTCTCAAACTTCTCGCCGAGTTCCCGATCCGTCAGCGCGACATTGCCGTTCGAGTTTCCTAAAATATTAAAAGGGTTTTCGTCACAATCGTATGGGATATGTGAATTTCCGTATCTGAGATTGATATTCGGCATAAAATTTAATGAATAAACGTCGAATTATGCAAAACTTGATGAAGAATATGCAAAACTCGACCTTGAACTCGCTCACCTTGACTTGGAACTTGCACAACTGAAGTCGGAACTTGCAGATTCCAAGGCAGTATGAACTAATTTGAAGCCCAGAATTATTTATACTGCTTTAGAACTTGCTCACCTGAAGAGCAGATTTGCATAAACTAAGTCCGGTTTTGCATATACTTAGGTCGGAATCGGCAATTACTAAGGTTGAACCAGCAACTTCTGACCGCGATTTTTGTTTGATGTCGTTCAGTTTTGCGCTGTTTATCGCTTAAAATTATTTAAGCATCTTATCCGATGCAAAAGTTGCATCGGAATCAAGACGTTTCAACTCGGAAAAACATCAATGCGCGTTGAGTTTCGCGCTTTCCGACGCTTCCGGCGGACGTTTCTCATGCGCCTGACTTCATCTTCGACGGCGGTTAGATTGATATACACGGGCAATCCGTCATCTGGAATCGAACTACTGACGGCTCGCCTTCGATGTATTTAGATTCAGCGCGTAACGGCTGCGATTGCCGCGCTCGTCGTTGATTTCGACGGTGGCGGTCGACGATTTAGACGAGATTTGTAACCGGAAAGAGCCGTCGGAGGCGGCAAATATCTCGCGTCCGCCGCTGCGAACCGTCGCGCCCGGCTCGGTTTTGCCGCTGACAAGATAAATGCCGCCGCCGACCGATTCGACTTGCCAATCGTTCGCTTCGAGCGGTTGCGCGGCGGTTTGTTTAATAACGGTGAACTTGAAAGGCTCGCCCCAATCGCTCGTCTGTCCCGATTCCGCGCTCGCCCTTAAACGCCAATAATAAGTTCCCGGCGCGAGATTCGCCAGCGTGAAGATTTGACTGGTCAAATTCTCTCTTTCGATAATAACCGTGTCGGCGACGAAGAACGGCGACTTGGCGATTTGCAGATGAAAGCTGACGGCGGAAGCCGATTCGGGCTTTTGCCAGCGGAAAGAAACGTCCGCCGCCACCGAAATTTGGTCGGAATTGACGGGCGCAACTTGTTTCGGCGCGTCCAGCAGTCGTTCTTTCGGCGTGATTTTGCCGTTCGTTACCGCCGCGAATTCGTTCTCGCCGATAATCGTCTTTTCGCCGCCGACATTCGTCTCGACTCCGCCGCGACTGATGCGGATTTCGCCGCCGTTGGTCTGATCGTTGATCTTAAAGCTCGCGTCGGTCTGCGCGAAAACGCGATTTTCCGTTTCCTTGACTTCGACGACGTTCTCGGTTTTCTCGCCCTGTTCCTGCGTTTTGACGTTCAACTGTCCGGTGTCGAGCGTTACGCGAACATTCGTGCCGCCGAAGATCGAAGTGCTGTCGCGGATGACGACGGTGCTGTTCGGGCGAATCGAAAGCGTCGAGCCGTCAATCATCCGCACCTGTGCGCGTCCGTCCGCCTGCGTCTGAATCGTGTCGCCCGCCGACACGAAAGTCGTCCGCGTTACCAGAATCGTCTCGCGGGTCGCGGCGCGAATGATTCGCACGTCGCCTTCAAACGAAACGATTCGCGCCGAGTCTTTCGGCACTTCCGTCAAATCCTGTTTGGGCAAGGAGAAGTCGCGCTGATACAACCAGTAGCCGCCGCCGCCGACCAACGCGAAAAACAAAAATATCGCCGCGCCGCCGAAAATCGTGCTGCGCTTGATTTGCCACCAGTCAACGTAGAATTTGCGATACTTTTTCTCCATCAGATTCGGAGTTCGAGGTTCAGAATTCAAGACTCGGGATTTTAGATTTAGGATTTAGGATTCAAGATTTAGGATTCGGAATTTCAGTCTTAAATCTTGAATCCTAAATCTTGAATCTTGAATCCTAAACTTCCCCCTTCGGCGGAAAAATCAACGATAGAACGATTGACAGACCAATTGCCGCGACGACCGTTAGGAGCGACAGATTGATGATCGTCTGCTCGAATTCGTGATGCAGATACCTGTGCAGAAAATCGGCGAAACCCGATTGATTATTTTCTCCCAACGCTAAAGCTAATCCTTCGGCAAGCAGCGGCAGAAGCATCTTCACGCCGATAAAACTCAAAACGAACGCCAGACCGTATTTCAGAAGGTGAAACTTTTCCGCCATCTCGACGAGCAGAAAGTAAAACGTCCGCAAGCCTAGAATAGCAAAAATGTTCGACGTATAAACGATAAATTTATCGGTTGTGATGCCGAAAATCGCCGGAATCGAGTCAACCGCGAAAACCAGGTCGGCGACGTTGATGACGATCAGGACGAGAAGAAGAAGCGTTCCCGTTTTTTTGCCGTCCGCTGCGGTGAAAAATTTTTCGCCGTCGAATGTTTTGGAAATCGGCACGAAGCGCGTCGTCAAACGCACGATCCAGCTTTCTTCCGGGTTAAAGTCCGAGTCGTCCGACAGCATCTTGATTCCCGTATAAACCAGAAACGCGCCGAAAAAATAAAGAATCCAGTTAAATCGCTCGACCATTTCCGCGCCCGCGAAGATCATCACCATTCGCAACACGAGAGCCATAAAGATTCCCCAGAAAAGTGCGCGATGCTGGTATTTTTTGGGAACTTTGAAGTAGCTGAAAATTAAAAGAAAAACGAAAAGATTGTCAATCGAAAGCGAAAGCTCGATCAGATAGCCGGTGAAAAACTCCTTCGCCTTCGTCAAACCCAAGTTATGGTCGCCGAGATAATTGTTGAAAACCCAATAAATGAAACCGTTAAAGGCAAGCGCGAGCGAAATCCAAACCGCGCTCCAAGCGAAGGTCTCGCGGCGCGTCGGCACGTGCGCCTGCCGGTTGGCAATTCCTAAATCAACCGCCAAAGCCGCCAGAACCACGACAAAAAAAACGACCCAAGTCCACAAAGGATATTCCATAACCAATTTAGGTTACAAGTTTTAAGGCGGAAAAGTCCAAAGCGAGCGGACAAAGTTTGCCCTGAAGTTCTCTCAAAAATTCACGCACCGGCTCAATTTCTGAATGATTCAGGCTGCCGCCGATTCCACCTGATTATTTAGCTTGCTGTTTTTGTAGCCGTAGAGAAAGTAAACGCCCAAACCGATTAGAAGCCAGATGCCGAAACGAAACCAGTTCGTCCAGCCCAGTTCGGTCATCAGATAGGTGCAGAACATAATTCCCAGAACCGGAATCAGCGAAAGCCGTTTGACGAAACAGAGAGCCGCCATAATCAGCGAGAAAATTATAAACACGAAATACGGAATTTTGTGCAGAAGCGCGGTCAACTGCGTATCGTCTTTGGCAGGGGTGTAATCGGTGAAGAATTTGATTACCGCGTCGCCGTTGAAATAAATAACGCCCGCCATTACCAAAACGTATAAAACCGGCGCGATCCACTGCGAACTGAGATATGGAACGAAGCGTTTTTGTCCGGCAAATTCCTTATCTTTAACCAAAACTCCGGCGCAGACAATCGTAAAAGCGAACAAAGTTCCGATCACCGATAAATCCGTCACTTCAGACAGATTCATAAATAACGCGGGAATCGCCACCATAAATCCGGTCAAAATCGTCGAAAACCACGGTGTGCGGAATTTCGGATGAATTGACGAAAAGATTTTCGGCAGCAATCCGTCACGGCTCATTGCCATCCACAAACGCGGCTGTCCGAGTTGAAAGACGAGCAAAACCGTTGCAATCGCAATTACCGCGCTGACGGCGATAATTCCCGAAACCCACGGCAGATTCGCGCCTTCGGGTCCGAAGACGAACGCCAGCGGGTCGCCGACTCCCGCGAACTTCGAGTAGTTGACCATTCCCGTTAAAACGAGCGCGAGAACGACGTATAAAACCGTGCAGATGACGAGCGAGTAAATCATTCCGCGCGGCAGAGTTTTATACGGGTCTTTGCATTCTTCGGCGGTCGTCGAAAGCGCGTCGAAGCCGATATAAGCGAAGAAAACCGCCGCGACACCCGATGTCAATCCGCCGAAACCGTTTGGCAGAAAAGGAACCCAATTCGTCGTTTTGACGTAGAACGCGCCTAAAATAATGACGAGTAAAATCACCGCCAATTTCAGCGCGACCATGATGTTGGAAGCGGTTTTCGATTCGCGGATGCCGACGTAAACCAGACAGGTGATGAGAAAGACGATGCCGAGCGCGGGCAAATCCAGAATGACCGGAATGCCGGCGATGTGCGGCGCGGTCGTCCAGGCGGTGTAGGCTTCGACGATATTCGGCGTGAGCGTGTCGGACACCGTCTTCAGTTGGTCGGCGGTCATTCGTCCGAGCGTGTCGAGCGTTTGCCCTTTCGCCAAAACCGCCTGCACCGCTTCCTGATTATCGGCAAAACCGCGCGACGCGCTCAAGTAATCCATCGTGTAATTAGCCGGAATATTGATGCCGTTGGCGATCAGCAGCCGCGTGAAATAATCGCTCCACGAAATAGCGACGGCGATGTTGCCGATGGCGTATTCGACCAGCAAATCCCAACCGATAATCCACGCGATCAGTTCGCCGAACGAGGCGTAAGCGTAAGTATAAGCCGAACCTGCAATCGGGATTTTCGAGGCGAATTCCGCGTAGCACAAAGCTGCAAAGCCGCAGGCGACGGACGCGAAAATAAACAGCAAAACTACGCCCGGACCGCCTTTGTTCGACGCTTCGCCGACGAGCGCGAAGATGCCCGCGCCGACGATTGCCGCGATGCCGAGCATCGTCAAATCGAATGTGCCGAGCGAACGCCGCAGCCCGCCGCCGTCGCCGCCCGTGCCGTCCTGCGCGTGGTCGCTCATTCCGGCGGCGGCATCCGATTGAATCTGCGCGATAGATTTTTTACGAAATAGATTGTTCATAAATTTAGAATTTAAGATTTAGAATTCAAGATTTAAGATTTAAGATTCAAGATTCAGAATTTCAATTTTGAATTTTGAATTCTGAATTTCCGGGAAACTGCTTTGTTTGCGAATTTTGAACGAAAAATCGAAAAGATGCAATCGAAAGCGTCAAATATCCGTAAAAATTCGTCAACCGTTCGGAGTTCAAACTTTAGCTTGCCCTTTCCGTCGGCGAAGCGCAGTGGAAGAATACGCTTGAGCGCGAACTTTAAACGGTTGACGAATTTTTATGAGCAAGGTTCTCGACCGATATTTTTCGCAAAAGTTTTTCGATAGTGAATCCGAAAACAAATCGCCGCCGAATCTAATTCCGTAAGTCGGAAGCAATTCCGATTTATTTGGACGATAACTTATTCCGTCAGCGTTGGCGGCGCAAGTTAAAACTCTAATTCATCTCCTTTTTTGAACCGGAAACACCGAACGCTTTTTTACCGGAGCGTTCGGTGTTTCCGGTTTTAAAATGCCTTTCGGAACGGCTTGTGCTAAAATTTTCCCAATTATGACCGGAGACGAAATCAGACAGAAATTTTTAGAATACTTTGAAAAACACAACCACAAAGTCGTTCATTCAAGCCCCGTTTATCCGCCGAACGACCCGACGATTTTATTCACCAATGCGGGAATGAACCAGTTCAAAGACGTTTTTCTCGGCAACGAAAAGCGCGAGTATACGCGAGCCGCGAGTTCGCAGAAATGTATCCGCGCCGGCGGCAAACACAACGATTTGGATGAAGTCGGCAAAACCGCCCGCCATCACACTTTTTTCGAGATGCTCGGCAATTTTTCGTTCGGCGATTATTTCAAGGCGGACGCGATCAAGTTCGCGTGGGATTTTTTAACCGGCGCAAAAGACGAAGGAAAACTCGGACTAAAT
>JAYVGL010000024.1:0-26647 GCA_043772175.1 Pyrinomonadaceae bacterium
ATCGGATGACACACTTGGGAATGCCTGAAAGTTACAAAGTTGAAGTCTAGCGAAAAACAGAAATGAGAAGATTGCTGATTTATGCAACAAAGCCGTTTGTCATTGTGAACAAGGAATCAGCCGTTCGGCAGCAATCGCTGCGGCTTTATCCCACATCTTGCAAGATGAAGACGAGTTTTTCTTCAAACATTATTGGGTGAATCGCTACGTTTATGATTTATTGATTGCAAACGGAAATATTTTAAGAAACGCTGTATGAAAAACATTCCGAGAGTAAAAGTAACCGACGAAGCGAAAAAAGTTATCGGCGAGCTTCGCGCATTAGTTTGAGATGTTTTAAAGAGCGAAAAGTTCCTGTAATTTTTCGCAAACCGTTTGCGCCGTTTGCCGGTTTAAGACGGATATTTTTTTACTGAGACGAGTTTTGTCAACGGCGCGGATTTGGTCGAGCGCGATATAATTTTCGTTTCCGCTCAATTCAAAACTGATTCTGGTTGGGAAATTTCGGCGGTTTGATGTGACGGGCGCGACGAGAATTGTGCCGAGCGCGTCGTTGACTTCGTTCGGTGAAATCACGACCGCCGGACGGGTTTTCTTAATCTCGCGCCCGACGGTCGGGTCGAGATTGACCCAGTAGATTTCAAATCTTTTGATTACCATTCTTTAGCGTCAAATTCGGTCAAGCCGGCTTGATTCCAATCGGAAAATTCCGTGCTGTCGTCGCCCGTTTCGGCTAAAGCCGTTTGGAACATCTCATTCCAGCCGGCGCGAACCTGCGAATCGTTTTCTTTCGGTTCGTGAACGGGACGCAAAAGCAAGCCTTCGGGCGTAACCTGAAACTCGACCGATTTCTCGAAATGCAGTTGTTCAAGTAGTATTTTCGGAATCCGAACGCCTTTTGAATTGCCGATTTGAACGATATTCACTTTCATAATAACATTGTAATTACATTGGAATACGCCGTCAAATAATATGAAAAGTATTCCGCGAGTTCTCATTACCGACGAAGCGAAAAAAGTTATTAACGAACTTCGCGCCAAACACGGCGCGTTGATGTTTCACCAATCGGGCGGATGCTGCGACGGTTCTTCGCCGATGTGCTATGCAGACGGCGAATTTATCGTCGGGCGGAGCGATGTTTGGTTAGGGAAAATTGACGACTGCGATTTTTTTATGGCGAGGGATCAGTTCGAGTTTTGGCAGCATACGGAATTAACGATTGACGTTACGCCGGGACGCGGCGCATCGTTTTCGCTCGAAATTCCGCTTGGTGTTAGATTTGTGACTAAATCGAGAGTTTTTTCGCCGGAGGAATCTGAAAACTTAATCGAAACCAAACGCGGTGATATGATTTGATAAAACGGTTGAAAATAAATTATGACTTTAGTAAACGGAAACGGAAATGGAAACGGACACAAGCCGAAGCCGAAAAATGTTTTGGGCGGCGAGTTGAAATGCTGCTGCTTGAAACCTTTGACGGGATTTTACCGCGACGGCTACTGTCGCACGGGCGCGGACGACACGGGCAGACACACGGTTTGCGTGCGCGTAACGGCGGATTTTCTGGAATTCTCTAAAACCGTCGGCAACGATTTGTCCACGCCGCGACCGGAATATGCTTTTCCCGGATTACAGGACGGCGATAAATGGTGCCTGTGCGTTCTGCGTTGGAAAGAGGCGCACGAACACGGTGTCGCGCCGCACGTCGTTTTAGAATCCTGCCACGAATCGGCGTTGAAAGTCGTCGCGCTCGAAGATTTGAAAGAGCATCAGTTGAGCGAATAATAAATGGATTCCGTCGAACATCTGCGCGAGCTTTTTATTTACAACGATTGGGCGAACCGACGAATAATCACGGCTTTGAAAGGCGGCGAGTCGGAAAGTTCGCGGCGAATTCTGGCGCATTTGCTGATTACCGAAAAGGAATACGACGAACGGCTTTACGGCAAAGATTCTTTCGGATTCGATTTCTGGCAGGACTTGTTGCTGGAAGAATGCGGCAAGCTGGCGCGGGAAACCGCCGAACGCTACGAGAAACTGCTGCGGAATTTTGACGACGAAGGGCTTGATTTGAAAACGAGATACCGCACGAGCGAAGGCGTTTGGTGTGAGAACACTTTCCGCGAACTCCTGACGCAGGTTCTGTTTCACTCTTCGATTCATCGCGGCAATATCGTTTTGAAGCTGCGCGAAGAAAATTTCACGCCGCCGAAAATTGATTACATAATTTATCTGCGCGAAACGAGATAAAATGGTGAATGGTGAATGATGAACGATGAATTTTTGAATCAATTCATCGTTCATCATTCACCATTAAAAAGATGGAACAGCCGACCGAACAACTCAGCTTCGATTTTGATAAAGTTCAGCCGCGCTTTAACACCGAATCGGCGGACGATATAAAATTCACGCTCGGCGAATTTTCGGGTCCGCTCGACCTTTTGCTTTTTTTGATCAAGCAGGAACAGGCGAATATCTTCGACATTCCGATTGCGAAAATCGCGGACGAATATCTGAAATATATTCGCCTGATGAAGTCGCTCGATATTTCGCTGGCGGCGGATTTTATCGTGATGGCGGCGACTTTGATCGAGATCAAATCCAGAATGCTTTTGCCGAAAGAGATTTTCGGCGAAAATGCGGAAGAGGAAATCGGAGACCCGCGACAAGAGTTAATTGACCGGCTCTTGGAACATCAGAAGTTCAGAAACGCGGCGGAAATGCTTCACGAAAAAATCACGGTGGAGCAGGCGGTCTTCCGGCGCGGGCAAATCGAATCCGACGAAAATAATACCGAAACGAACGCGAATGTTTTCGATTTGCTCAATGTTTTCCAAAAAATTGTATCGCGGCACATCGAAGAAGTGCAGATGGAAATTCACCGCGAAGAAATCAGTTTGGCGGAAATGCTGAGGAGTTTGAGAAAGCGCATTGACGATGTGCGGGAATTAAATTTGCTGGAGTTCTTCGCCGAAATGCACACGCGCCGCGAACTCGTAACGGCATTTATCGCCGTGCTGGAAATTGTGCGAACCGAAAGCGTGAAACTGACGCAGAGCGCGACTTTCGGCGAAATTATTTTGAAGAGAATTTGATTTTGCCCTTGGAAGAACACGAAAGAAACGAAACGGCAGGAAAAATTTCAGCTTTTGATTTTCGTGCTTTTCCGAGGGCAGATAGATTTATGGAATTAGCAAGCGAAGAAAATCAACCGCGCACCATCGGCGAAATCGTTTCGATTGTCGAAGCCTTGATTTTCGTCGCCGACGAGCCGATTACCGTTAAACTTCTGGCGGAAGTTTTAAGCGAAGACAAAGAAACCGTCGCGGCGGCAGTCGAAGGATTACGCGGCGAATACGAACAGAGAGAAGGCGGTTTGCAGTTGCGTTCCATTGCGGGCGGCTGGCAGATTTCGACGCGGACGGAATATCACGACGAAGTTCGCAAGTTTCTAAAAACGCGACCGAGCGCGAAATTATCGCTCGCCGCGCTGGAAACTTTGGCGGTCATCGCTTACAAACAACCGGCGACCGTTCCCGAAATTCTGGAAATTCGCGGCGTGCAGTCGGCTTCGGCGATCAAAACGCTTTTGGACAAAAAACTCATCGTCGCCCGTGGCAGAAAGGAAACCGTCGGGCGACCGATGCAATACGGCACGTCGAAGGATTTTTTGATTCAGTTCGGCTTAAAAGATTTGTCAGAGTTGCCGTCAATCGAAGATTTTGAGGATTTAATGCAGTGATTTTTTACCTTCTCGCTTTTTCAAATTCTCTCTGCACGTCGGCGAAGGTTTTTCCCGGTAAGTTTTTCCCGATAAAAAATTCGCTTTCAGTAACTTCGGCGATGACGAACGACGGCGGCACGAACGATTTTGATTCGTTTGCGTTCTCGAAACAAACTTGCGCCAAAATCAAACCCCAGAGTTCGCCCAGGAATAAATCAACCGCAATTTCTCTGCGGTCGAAATCGTAAAAGTAACGGTTTTTGCGGATTTCGTTAGTTTCGACTCGTTCGTTTTTTCGGACTTCCCTGCCTTCAAAAATCTCGAACGCGGTATGTTCAGTTTCGTCCAGGAAAATTTCGGCGATCTGCCGCTGCGATAAATCTGCAAAAACTTCGATTTGCTGCAAAATCCACGTCCACGCTTTCGTTTCGGGAACGCGGATGGAACGCAGACGCAGGCGCGTATTTTCGATGTAATTGTCGAAAATTTGCAAGTGGCGACTCGCCCGCGTCAGCGGTTCGGGCAAACCGTTCAGCAGAAAGACGCGGCGCAGTTCGATTCGTGATGTTTTGTCCATTTTTCGGTAATGCTTTATACTCGTTCGTTTTAATATATTTCAATTTTTCGGAGATTAACAAATGAGATTTTTGACATTTTTATTTTTAACGATTTTTTTAATCGGCTGCGGCGGCGCGGCTGAAAATTCCAATCCGGCGATCAACACGAAATCGGCAAACGTGAACGCCGCGAACGTCGCCAATAATCCGCTGGCGACGACTAAAATGCCGGAGGTTTCGACGACTAACAACGCTCCGACGCTCGCGCCGGTTCTGGCGGATTACTGCGCGGCATTAAATAAGAAAGACGAAGCCGGAACGAAGAAATACCTGTCGCAGTCGGCAATCAAGTATTGGGACGAGGAAGGAAAAGCGGAGAAGAAAACCGGCTTTGCCTATCTGCTCGAATCGGAAGAACCGCTGGGCGAAAAGCGTGAAATTCGCAACGAGAGAATCGAAGGCGACGCAGCGTTCACCGAAATAAAAGGCGGCAGTCTCGGCGTTTGGACGGCGATTAAATTCGTCAAAGAAAACGGCGCGTGGAAGTTCGCTTCGCCGAAAGAAAGTCTGGCTTTGCAGGATATTCCGAAGAATTCTGCCAACTCCGCTCCGGCAAAATAAAAAAACATCGGATATTTTACTTTTGCCCGTTTCCCGGCTTTACAAACGCTTTATTTCTGCTAACATCGCTGATTGTTCGGTTAAACGTATAGTTCAACCGAACGGTCTTAAATAATCTAGAAAAAAATAAACAACCAGATATGAAATTAAAAGTTATTTTAACTTTAGGTGTTGCTTCGTTGGCATTTTCGGCCTGCGGCGGCGCGGGAACGGCGAATATCGCCAACAAAACGGGAAATGCCGTTAACATAACCGCCAACACGACGGGAAATGCCGTTAATACGGTGGCGAATACGACTTCCAACGCAATGAATTCAAACGCGAATTCAAACGCCAACCCGTCCGCCAATTCGACGGCGATGAGCGGCGACGTTCTGAAAATCGAAGAAGCCGGAATTATGATGACGGTTCCGAAAGGATTCAAGTTCAGCAAAGACGGCGAAGATACGATTGTTCAAACCGAAGACGAGGGCGTTGAAGTGCGCTTCACCGTTCCGAAAGACGGCGATTACGAAAAAGCCGTCAGCGCGGCGGCAACGGAATTGGATTCGTATTTAGATAACGTGAAAATTACCAAAGACAGCGAAAAAATCACGATTGACGGAATGGAAGCGACCTCTTTGCACGGAACCGCCAAAGATTCGGATAAAGAAGATGTCGAATTTGATTTGACCGTTATCAAAGCCCCGAAAAAGCCGGTTTTGGCGACCATCTACGCCGAAAAAGCCAGTATGGACAAACACGGCGCGGAAGTTCAGAAATTCCTGCAAAGCGTCAAAAAACAGTAAGCGATAGTTTTTCGCAAAAAAATAAAGCCAATCGAAAACTCGATTGGCTTTATTTTTTATCTTAATTTCAGATTCCAATTCGTAATTGCTTTACGCACCCGCCGTTTTGTAAGCCGGAAGCACGGCTCGCGCCTGTTTTTCCTTTTTCAGACCCAACGCCCAATCCGCCTGCATCAAGGTATGAATATCGCGGGTTCCTTCATAAATAATGGCGGCTTTGCAGTTTCGCAAGTAGCGTTCTACCGGATAATCGTTGGTGTAGCCGTTTGCGCCGTGAACTTCAATCGCCATCGAAGCGGCGGTTTCACTTCTGGTCGTCGCCTGCCACTTCGCTAAGGAAGCGGCTTTCGCCGAAGATTTGCCGATGTTTTTCAAGTAACCGCATTTCAGCCAGAGCAGATGCGTCATCTCGTAATCGGCTTCCATATCGGCGATTTTCTGTTTGACGAGTTGGAAATTCGCAATCGTCTGTCCCTGAACTTCGCGGGTGTTGGCGTAAGCGACCGACGCATCACGCGAAGCGCGAATCACGCCGGTTGCGCCCGCCGCTACCGTGTAGCGACCGTTTTCGAGCGCGAACATCGCAATTTTGAAACCTTCGCCTTCCTGTCCGAGCATATTCGCCTGAGAAACGCGCACGTCCTGAAGCGTAAAATAGCCGGTGTTTCCGGCTTTAATTCCGAGTTTGCCGTGCAGCGTCCCGGAAGAGAAACCTTCCATCGTGCGCTCGACGATAAAGCAGCTCATTCCCGTGTGATCGCGTTTTTGACGTTTTTCTTCATCTGTCCAGCAGAAAAACAGGAAATTGTCGGCGACATCGCCCAAGGAGATCCACATTTTTTCGCCGTTCAGAATCCAGTCGCCGCCGTCGCGTTTGGCGTTCGAGCGCATCCCGATGACATCGCTGCCCGCATTCGGTTCGGTCAAACCGAATGTCGCCAGTTTTTCGCCTTTCGCCTGCGGCACGAGATATTTGCGCTTTTGCTCTTCGGTTCCCCAAGTATAAAGGGACAAACAATTTAACCCGACGTGAACCGACATCGCCACGCGCAGGAAAGTGTCGCACGCTTCCAACTCTTCGCAAACCAGACCGAGCGCGACGTAATCAAAACCCGCGCCGCCGTATTCTTCGGGAATGCATACTCCGAGCAGTCCGAGTTCGCCCATTTTGGCGAAAACCGAACGCTCGAAATGCGATTTCTCGTCCCATTCCTTAATGAACGGAGCGACTTCGCCCGCGCAGAATTCTTTGACGGTTTTCTGCAACGCAATGTGTTCTTCGCTTAATTCAAAATCAATCACGGTGTTTGTATTTCCTCTCAAGATGTTTAGATTCAAAGCCGAAAACATTGTAGCATTGCCGAAAGTTTTTCCGCTAGTTTATAAAAACGGCGAATATATTAAATTAGTTTTCAATCATTTCAGCCGCCGTCGAATAATTTTAGATTTGATTACCCGATAAAAAGATCGGCGAACGCGACTCTTTTTCGTCCGCCGATTTTTATTTGCATAAAGGGATTCTAAGGCGTAAAAGCCGCCGCGACCGGCGCGTCGCCAATTGTGCCGAACTGCACCGTCTCCAACTGGCTGCCGTTCGAGCGCGAGACAAAAAACGTGCCGCTGCGCCAAATTGCTAAATCGGCTTTCCCATCGCCGTCGTAATCGCCTGCGACGAGTCGGTCGCCCGTCCGTCCGAATTGGCGGTAAACCTGCGCGTTGTTTGACGATTGCCGAATCGCCCATAAACCGTCGCGGAAAATCGCCAAATCGGTTTGGCGGTCGCCGTCGTAATCTGCCGGAGCAGTCCGGTCGGACGATAAACCCCACTGCTCGTAACGCGGCAAATTATTCGAGCTTTGCAGAATATACCAGATGCCGTTTGTCGGTCGAAACACGGCGGCATCGGTTTTGCTGTCGCCGTCGTAGTCGCCGACAACCAAACGATCACCGCCTGCGCCCCACGAAATCGAACGAAAATTTACGCCTGTCGTGCCGGACGGACGATAGTAGAAAACGCTCGGCGGCGGATTTTCGGGAATGCCGACAAAGTTTCGATAAACCGCTAAATCGGCTTTGCCGTCGCCGTCCCAATCGCCGACCGCGCCCGGATTATCGCCCGTCTGCCCGAACTGCTCGGCACGAAATGTGTTGTTTGAAGAATTGAGAACATAAAAATAAGCGAGCGAGCCTTCGCGCCAGACGGCGATGTCGGTTTTTCCGTCGCCGTCATAGTCGGCGGGCGCGAGTTTGTCGTTTGCCGCGCCGAATTGGACGGCGAATTGTCCGGCAGTCGAGCGATTCAAATACCAGGTTCCGTTTGAGGGACGAAACACGCCGTAATCGCTTTTGCGGTCGCCGTCAAAGTCGAACGCTGTTCTGATCTGCACGAAAGTCGGCGTGTCGTCCTCGAACGCGCCGATGTCCACCGCCGCGCCGACTTGCCGCAGAAATCCTGCGCCGCGCTGGTCGGTCGTCAGATTCTGCGGCGGATTGGCTGAGGCACAAGTCGAATTCGTTACGCAATTATCGCCGGCGTTGCGGGCGAGGGAGTTGCCGAGCAGCGCGTGAGTCTGCGTTAAACCGCCGTTATTTGCCAATGGAGCGATGTTCGCCAGCTGATTTAAAACGTCCGAAGCGATCCAGCCGTTGCTTTCGCCGACCGCGCCGATCAGGTTGTTGCCGAATGAATTAACAGCGTTGATGATGTCGGGCGAAGTCCCGCCGCCCGTATTTCCGGCGATGATATTGTTTCGCAGATTCGCCGGATTGGTCGTCGCTTTTTGAAAACCTCCCGCGTTGTTGGTCGAAGTATTGTTGGCAATCGTGACGTTGTTCATCGTCAAAACTGTGCCGTTGTAGTAAATCCCGCCGCCGCTGCCGCCAGTCGCCGTGTTGCCGGAAAACGTCGAATTGGCGATGCTGACCGTTCCGTTCGCCTGCAGTCCGCCGCCGCCGACACCCGTCGAATTGGAAGTATTGCCGCTGACGGTCGAGCCGATGATGTTCATCGTGTTGCCGCCGAAATTCTGCAAACCGCCGCCCGAACCGGTCGCCGAATTATTGGAAATCGTGCAGTTCACCAAATTTAAAGTCGCCGTTCCCGCGTTATTTACGCCGCCGCCGTTCGCCGTCGCGTTGCCGATAATGACGACGTTGGTCAGAGTCAAAACTCCGGCGTTATTGTAAACGCCGCCGCCGCGCCCCGTCCCGACCGTGCTGACACCGTTGCCGCCGGTTGCGCGCAGATTTCTGATCTCTGCCGCGCTGCCCGTATTGTTCGTAAAAACGCGGCTCGCATTATTGCCGCTCACGGTCAAAAGGTTCGTTCCCGTCCCGTTGATCAAAAGCGTTCCGGCGTTGTTAATAATCAAATCCGTCCCCGACAAAACAATCGTCTGCGCCGCCGCGCCGAAAATCGCCGCCGAAAATCCAATCGTATCATTATCGGCAGTCAAGTTCGCCGCCGCAATCGCCTCGCGCAGACTGCAATCCGCATCGCACACGCCGTCATTCGTGTCGGCAATTTTCGTTACCGTAAAAGTCGCCGCCGAAACCGCCGTTCCCAAACACAAAGCGAAACAAAAACCGAGCAGTGTTTTTACAAAAGCATTCATAAGTTTTTCTCCTGAAACAACGGCTGTCAAGCCGAAAGATTTGGCTAATAATACGCCGAACCCGCCGGCAAAGACAAACGAACTCGGCGATAAATTTCCAGCGTTTAATTTCATTTTCCTTAGTTGGTGCGTTAAGATTTATCATTCAAAAGTTTTCCGCCAAATTTATGATTGCGATTTCCGAAGCCCTGAAAATTATTGAACGCGAAACTTTCGTTCTAAAAGTTGAAACGATTGATTTAGAAAATTCCGTCGGACGCGTTCTGGCGGAAACAGTTGTTGCCGATATGGATTTGCCGCCGTTTAATCGTTCGCAAATGGACGGTTTCGCCGTCAAAAGTGAAAATACGAAAGATGCGTCTGCTAAATTGAAAATCATTGGCGAGTCGGTCGCCGGGAAAGGTTTCGACGGGAAAATGAAGGCGGGCGAAACGGTGCGGATTATGACGGGCGCGCGATTGCCGGACGGCGCGGACGCGGTGCAGAAGGTCGAGTTGACCGACGAGGCAGGCGGTTTCGCACAAATTTTAGAGGCGGCGAAAAGCGGGCAGAATATCAATTCGCTCGCGTCTGAAATCAAAAGCGGCACGGAAATTTTCGGCGCGGGCGAAAGTATTACCGAACAGATGATCGCCGCGCTTGCATCGTTCGGTTACGCGAAAATTAAAGCATATAAACAACCGAAGATTGCGATTCTTTCGACCGGAACCGAGATCGTCGAAATCTCCGAAACGCCGCAAAAAGATCAAATTCGCAATTCCAATTCGATAATGCTGAAAGTTTTCGCCGAACGATACGGCGACGCGAAAATACTGCCGCTCGTTAAAGACAATGTGGAAAGTTTGACGGCGGCGATTGAAAACGCGCTTGGCGATTACGATGTTTTGATTACGACGGGCGGCGTTTCGGTCGGCGATTATGATTTTACGAAGCCGGTTTTGAAAGATTTGGGCGCGCCGATTTTTTTTGAAAAAGTTTCGCTGAAACCGGGCAAGCCGACGGTTTTTGCCAAAAAAAATAAATGTCTGATTTTCGGTTTGCCGGGCAATCCGGTGTCGTCCGCCGTTACTTTTTATCTGTTTGCGCGAACAGCGATTCTGCAAATGCAGTCGGCGAAAAATTGTGAACTGCGGAAAGGTTTCGCCGTTTGTGCCGAGAGAATCAAAGCCGCCAAAGAACGCGATTCGGTGCTGCCCGCGCTCGTTGCGACGAACGAAAAAGGCGAATTGATAATCGAATCGCTGCGCTTTAACGGTTCGTCAAATTTTATCGCGTTTGCGCGGGCGAACGCCCTGGTTTTTGTGCCGCAGGCAAAAACTTTGGAGGCGGGCGACATCGCTGAAATAATGTTTTTGCCGTAAATTTTATGAACAAACTTTCTCATTTCGACGAAAGCGGAAAAATAAAAATGGTTGACGTTTCGGGCAAAGCGACGACGGCGCGGCGGGCGGTGGCGACGGCGAAGGTTTTGCTGAACGAAGCGACGATAAAACTTTTGCTCGAAGGCGAAAATCCGAAAGGCAATCCGCTGGAAATCGCCCGCATCGCCGGAATTACGGCGGCAAAGCAGACTTCAAATCTGATTCCTTTGTGCCACCAAATCAATCTTTCAAAAGCCGATGTCCGAATCGAAATCACCGCCGACGGCGTATATCTCGAAGCCGAAGCGAAGACCGATTCACAAACCGGCGTGGAGATGGAAGCGTTGACGGCTGTTTCCATCGCCGCGCTGACGATTTACGATATGTGCAAAGCCGTGCAGAAAGATATTCAGATTACGGAAATTCAGTTGGAATCGAAAACGGGCGGCAAATCCGATTACACGAAAACTTAAAATTTACTTAGCCTAAGCGGTTCCGCCGTGCCGGGTTTTCTCGTTGTCGCTCACGGATTCCAACATCAAGTTGGTATATGCCGACTTTTTCGGATTATTGCGAATCCTTGCGGTCAATCGGACACGAATAGGGCGTAACCCATCGAATTTGTTTCCAGATCGTTTCAGTAAAAGTTTTCGGATAACTGTATTTTCCGGTGTAACCAACAGGTGAGCAGTAGTTTGGCGGCATTTTGCTTATCTTCGATTTTTGAAACCGTAAATTCCGACCGCCGCCAACGCCGCGCCGATGATGATGTGCAGAACGTCGTCAACGCGCGTCCATTGAAATAGTCGAATCGGAAAAAGATTTGTGAAAGCGGCGAACGCCTGATATAAATCCAGTGCGCCGAAACCGATGTTGAAAAAGCGAATGTAATTCTCGTTTTTGAGGACGAGCAGCAGTCCGAGTGCGCCGAACGCCAAATGAAAGGCGTTGTAAGCCGCCGCGCCGCTCGTCAACGCTTTGTCTTCGGGAATGATAAATCCTAAAACGCCGATCAGAATCAAAACCGGCGCGAAGATACTGAGGACTTTGTAGTTGAGGCTTTTTCCGTTCATCGTCTTTTTCATTTTTCGGGCGGCGTTTTTTCAAGTCAAATCTTAATGCCGGTCAGGTTGCCGGAAGCAACTTTTGCAAAGATTGAATAATCAGACTGTAACTCATTAAAGCAGACAGGCGAAGGATAAAAGCTCGAAGAATTTTCTGCTATAATCGGCGAGCATTCTTAAAATAAAAACAATCTTGAAGACTTATCTTTTTTTGAAAAGAAAATATGAAAAAAATATCTGCTTTGTTGATTCTGTTCGGTTTTTTAATCAGCGTTTCCGTCATTCGCGCCGACGAAGGAATGTGGACTTTTGATAATCCGCCGCTGAAATTGTGGAAAGAGCGTTATAATTTCGAGCCGACGCAGGAATGGCTCGACAACGTGCGGTTCGCGTCGGTCAGATTAAACGACGGCGGTTCGGGCGGCTTCGTCTCGCCGAGCGGATTGTTCGTTACCAATCAGCACGTCGCCAACGGACAATTGGCAAAGGTTTCGACCAAGGAAAAGGATTATACGAAAACGGGTTTCTACGCCAAAACCAACGCCGAAGAAATCAAGGCTCCCGATCTCGAATGCAACGTGCTGGTTTCCTTTGAAAACGTCACGGAGCGCGTTCAGTCGGCGGTCAAACCGAATGCGTCCGACAAGGAAGCGAGCGAGCAGCGCAGAGCCGTTATCACGCAAATCGAACGCGAATCGCTGGCTAAAACCGGTTTGAAAAGCGATGTGATTTCGCTTTACAGCGGCGGCGAATACTGGCTTTACCGCAACAAAAAATACACCGATATCCGCATCGTTTTTGCGGCGGAAGAGCAGATCGCGTTTTTCGGCGGCGATTACGACAATTTCACATTTCCGCGCCACGATTTGGATGTTACGTTCCTTCGCGCTTACGAAAACGGTTTGCCCGCGAAAACTCCGAATTACTTTAAATGGTCGGAAACCGGCGCGACCGACGGCGAATTCGTTTTAGCGTCGGGCAGTCCGGGTTCGACGGCGCGATTGTTAACGGTCGCGCAATTGGCGTATCAGCGCGATGTCGGAAATCCTTTGCAGAAACAAGTTTGGACGGCGCGGCTTGCTGCGCTCGAAAATTACGCGAAACTCGGCGACGAACAGCACCGGCAGGCGAGCGCGGCGATTCGCTCGTTCAATAACTCGCTGAAACGCCTGACCGGACAGCAGGACGGCTTGCTGATGCCGCGAATGTTTGCGCGTAAAGAAGCCGAAGAAAAGGCTCTGAAAGATGAATTGGCGAAAAAACCGGAATTACAGAAAATTTATGCTCCTGCTTGGGAACAGATTGCGACGGCTTACGCCGCGCTTCCGGCGATGGCGAAGCGTCTGGCTTTTTCCAATTTGGCGGCTTCCCGATTGGCGACGATGGCGACTCAACTCGTCCGATACAATGCCGAAATCGTCAAACCGAACGATCAGAGATACGACGAATTCCGCGATTCAAAACTCGAATCTTTCAAATTCGGACTGCTCTCGCCCGCGCCGATTTATCCTGAACTCGAAGAAACGGCTTTAACGGCGTGGCTCGACGAAGGTTTGAAAACTCTCGGCGCGAACGATCCGTTTATCAAAGCCGCTTTAAACGGCGCGACTCCGGCGGAAGCGGTCAAACGCGCCGTTCGGGGAACGCAGTTGAAAGATGTCGCCTATCGAAAAACGCTGCTCGAAGGCGGCGCGGATGCGATTGCCAAATCGAATGATCCGATGATTATAATGGCGCGTTCGGTCGAGCCGATAATCCGCGAACTGCGCGCTTTCAACGAAGAGAAAATTCTCAACGTCGAGGCGAGCGCGGGCGAAAAAATCGCCAAAGCGCGTTTCGCCGTTTACGGCAGGACAATCGCGCCCGACGCAAATTTTAATCTCCGAATCAGTTACGGCAGAGTCCAAGGCTACGAAGAAGACACGACGCTCGTGCCGTTCAAAACGACGTTTTTCGGTTTATATGACCGGGCGATAAGCTTCGGCGAGAAACCGCCGTATGATTTGCCGGCGCGTTATAAAGAAGGACGCGGCAGGCTGGATTTATCAACGCCCCTAAATTTCGTTTATTCGGCGGATACCATCGGCGGCAATTCCGGCTCCCCGGTCATCAACCGCAATGCCGAATTGGTCGGTTTGAATTTCGACAGCAACATTCAAAAACTCTCGAACCGTTACTGGTATATCGAAGAAAGCGAAGGCTCGCGGGCGATCGCCGTTCACAGCGCGGGAATTCTGGAAGCCTTGCGAAAACTCTATGACGCGCCGGAATTGGTGAAGGAGCTAACCGGAAAATAGGTTGTCTCGCAGATCGAAAATAAACTCGCCGGACGAAGCCGCCAAAGCGTTCGGCGAGTTTATTTTTGTCACAAAGACCGCAAGATAAATTATAAAAAGCGTTCAACTCTCGTTCTGAAGTAAATCTTTTTTATTCCGAGAATTCTTTTAAACTTAGTTTGGAGAAGCCGTCAATTTCGAGGAGCTACCGTCAATGTTTAAATTTCGTCTTATTTCGCTGCCGCTGATAATCGTCGCCGTGTGCGCCGGTATTTTCGCGCAAACCGCCGACAAAAAAAGTGAAGAAAAGCAGAAACAGCAAACTGCTCTGCTCGAACAAATCGTCAAAGATGCCGACGCGCTGCGGCTGCCGGAAAATCGCGCTCTGGTCTTGGCAAAACTCGGCGACAGCTTTTGGGCGACCGACGAAAAACGAGCGCGGCAGATTTTCCAAGATGCCGTTAACGCCTTGGTCGCGGCGCAGATTGACGCGGAAGCCGACAAAAAACAGCAGGGCAATCTCTACGGCTTGATTTACGGCACATCGCCGCGTCAGGAAATACTTCAAATGATCGCCGCCCGCGATGCCGAATTCGCGCTCGACGCTTTTTATAAATCGCGCCCGTCGAAAATCGCGCAGGCATTGGCGGCGGCGGCAGCCAATTCGGAAAGAAAGGATTCTGAAAGCCAGCAATACGCGCAGAACGAAACGAATTTCGAGCAGAGTTTGATCGGCAAAGTCAGCGACCGAAATCCGCAGCGAGCGTTGAAACTTTTCCGCGAAAGCCTTGCCAAAGGCGTAACTTATGAAGCGATAAATCTGCTCGAAAAATTCAAAACGAAAGACTTGGAACTCGCCAATCAACTCGCCTCGGAAGTCGCCGATAAACTGTTGGCTGCCGATTTTGAGAAGGACGCGAACGCGGCGATTCTGACCGCTTCATTCATCGGCGAATACGGCAAAAAGCCCGAACCAAATCAGAAAACGATTAAAATTGACGATAAAACATTGCGCGATTTGACGGCGAAATTTATCAAAAACCTGCTCAAATCCGACAACGCCGATTACGATGTCGAATATCTGCTGCCGGTCATCGAAAAATACGCGCCCGAAAGTCTCGCCGCGCTCCGCCAGAAAAAAGCCAAATACGATAAGGAAAACAAACGCGAAGATTACGACGCTTTCAACAAATTAATCGAAAGTAGTCCGTCGCCGGAGAAACTTCTGAGCGAAGCCGAGAAATATTCCGACGAGTTGAAAAGCCAGATTTACTACGCGGCGGCGGAAAAAACCGCGCAGAGCGGCAACGTCGAAGGCGCGAAAAAAATTATCTCGCTGCGGCTGCCCGAAGGCGAGCGGGAAAATTATTTAACGCAGATCAACTACGGCTTGATTCAACAGGCGATCACCGCCGAAAAATATGACGAAGCCGCCGCTTTAATCAACCAAATTCCGGCGGAAAATCAGCGTTTTTATTTTTTCATTCAACTGGCGACGACGATTTATCAAAAAAATCCGGCGGAAAATAAACGGCAGGCGTTGAGCGTCGTCGAACAAGCCCGCGCTCTGATTTCACAGCCGGTCGAAACGCTCGAAGACATTTCAGAGGCGATGCAAATCGCTTCGACGCTCGCCGACATTGACGCGGAACAAGCCTTTCCGGTTCTCGAAAATTTGACCTATCAGTTAAATGAATACGTCGAAGCTGCCGCGATTGTCGGTAAATATCGCAACGACGGCACGATGCGAAAAGGCGAGATGATCGTCAATTCCTACGGTTCGGTCAGCGGTTTAAACAGTATGTCTCAGATTTTAACGTCGCTCGGCAAAAAAGATTTCGGACGCACGGCGGCATTCGTGGGCGGCTTGCAGCGACTGGAAGTGCGGGTCAGTTTGGAGATGCAGTTGATTGAGACGGCTCCTGCACCGGCGACTGATGCGCCCGCCGGAGTCAGCGGCGGCACGGTCGCGGTTGATAAGGTGCAGTGAATTCGGCTTTTGGAGAGTTATTTCGTCCATTTCCATAATACTAGGTTTGTTTAGGACCGGATAAAAATAATGAAACTCAAAAGCCGGCTGCTCAGAAAATTAGCGGAAAAGAAAATAATCGAATGGGATAACGATTATTTTACTAATGACGAAAAACAACAGTATGAAGCCCTGCAGGAAGAACTCTGCAAACTCGAAGTCGGGGAAGAAATCGAGCCGCCGTGGGTTAAGTATTCTAATACGCTCAGCCCTTGGGAGCTTCGCAATGATTACTGGTTAATAAATATATGGCTTGTATCTTGGCGGAAAATGAGTGCGGAAGATCGCACAGCGTATCAAAAAGATTGGGATATGCCTGACGATTGGTATGATGTTGTTACTATGTTTTGGACTGATAATAATTGAGAACGGAACTCTGCAAAATCCAAGGATTATTAAAATGCAAGAATACACTGTCCAATACCGCGATACGTTAAAAATTATGACCGCGAAAAATTAGACGATGAAAAGCGTTGCCGCGAAATTAGTTCTACTAAACAATTTACAAAGAGCAAATCCATCAGTAAAATAGCTGGAAAATAAAGTCAAACGAATAAAAATGAATGTTTCTGCAAGGAAAATTTTAGCCTTCTTCGGACTCGCTGAAACTCAAGAAGATATTGAGTGGCGAAAGTGGGATGAAGAACAGAAACGCAAACTTAAATCCGGCGAAGAAATCGAGCCGCCATGGATTTTTGCACCGGATACTGAACCCTGGTCGGGAGAATGGCGACAAGGCGGTGGTGAATATTGGCTGCTGGAAACCTGGTTTCCGTTTTGGCAAACCTTAGAAGCAGAACAGCGCGATGATTACCTCAAAAGGTGGCAGCCGCCAACCGAAGAGTGGCGGGAGTATTTGACGGTTCATTGGGTAAGTAAATAATTGAACGAACAAAAGAAATTTAAATTTATTTAGAATCGGATAAAAACAATGAAACTTAAAAATTGGCTGCTCAGAAAGTTAGCCGAAAAGGAAATAATCGAATGGGGTAACGAATATCTGACCGATGACGAAAAGGCGGACTACGAGGCGCAGCAGGAAGAATTTCGCAAACTCGAAGCTGGTGAGGAAATCGAACCGCCGTGGGTTAAATACTCGGCGACAATAACTTCATACGAATTGCGGCACAATTACTGGTTTAATAGGGTTTGGCGCGTGTTTTGGCGAAAACTAAGTGCGGACGAGCGGGCAATCTACAAACAAAAATGGGCTATGCCGGACGATTGGGATATGTTTTGTGTTGAAGTCGAAAACAAAAAAACAGAACTTCAGCAAGATTAAGGAGTATTAAAAATGGAAGAATACACTGTTCAATACGGCGATACTTTAAAGATTATTGCCGCGAAAAAACTAGGCGATCAAAACAGATGGCAGGAGATCGCCCGACTCAATGATCTGCAAAACCCGAATCAACTGCTAATCGGGCAGAAACTTAAACTGCCGAACAAGTCAGCAAATAATTTACCGAACGCACCAAATTATATTTTACCGAACACATCGGATCAGCAAATTCCGGCGACTATCGTCCCAGCACGCGGATATATGTTTGTCGTTTTCGAGCAACTGCCAAAGATCGGCTCGGACAAGGTTCTACGCAAAGTTCAGGTTATCCCGATGGATTTTAGCCTGAAGCCTAAAAATCCACTGGCTAACTTCACGCTCGCCGAACACGCGATCAGTGGGAATATTTTGGACACGCAGCTTATTTCCGCCAGCGAGAAGCCGTTCGGTTCACCGACGATGGGAAAATACTCGTCTAAAACACCGGAAGGCTATAAAGATGTTTTGCTGATTGACACACAGCGGGCGATGGCAGGAGGCTCAAGAGTTTACAGCGTCGAAGAGGTAGTCGCTGATTTGCGCCGTCACGCCGCTCTGGAGGCGAATAATAAAGGGTTGCAGGAGCAAGTAAAAAAAGTCATCAGAACGATTGAAAACGTCGAAGGAGAGGTTTTGATTGAGAACGGCGTTCCCGGAAATGCCGTGAAAAAAGTTTCATCAGCCCACACACCATACATTGCGACAGCGGATGAAATTTGGGCGGCGAGAGAAGCCGGTAAAATCACGCTCGAACAAGCCGAGGAACAGTTCAGCGCATTGGCAAAAGCATACGAAAGAGCCAGAATCGTCGGGCGCGTCGGGCGCGTTATCACGGTTATCGGCGTTGTATTGACGGCGGTTGATTTGGGTGTTGCAAGTAAGAAATCATACGATAAAGATTCATTTCGACCGCTGGCGGCTGAAACCGTGCGGCAAATCGGCGGCTGGAGCGGAGCTTATGCCGGGGCGTTGGCTGGCGGAGCAGCAGGAGCAGTTTTCGGCATCGAAACCGGACCGGGAGCGGTTTTATTTGCGGCTGGCGGTGCGATTATTTTCGGAGGAATCGGCTATTGGCGCGGCAACGTAATCGCCGGTTGGATTGATCCACCGGAAGAAACAAAAGCTGAATTGAGCAAAGATGTTAATTTAGCGGAAGGATTGAAAAACCGGGATATTGTTCTGACAATCAGTTCGACTGAAAATCAATATGATTTTCGTCGCCGGGCTTTGAAATCGGCAGCAATCGAAATTCAGAACCAAATGTTAAAATCTGATTTGACACTGCCCGAACGATTCGCCCAAAAATTAGCCCCGCTCCAAGCATCCAGCGCAGCAAATAATTATAAACTGAACTGGATAAAAAACGCGGATGGCACAAACCCTAATTCTGACACGAACAAAGACGGAAGTATTGACATCAGCGAATGGACTAGAAAACAAGGGAAGCAATTTACCTATCGCCTCGGTGAAAATGAGGTTGACGAATTAATTCGGATGATGTTTGGATTAGCCCGCTAAACAAACGCCCCACAAGCTGTTTTTGTTGTGAAAGCCTTGTCCTGTTCCAAGATGTAGATTCTCGTTTCCAGTTCAGTGTTTAATATAATTTTCACTTCTGAGGGCAGACTATACAACCTTTTCCGCTAATTTAATAAATGTTTCAAAGCCTGTCCCGTATAAGATTTCTTCACTTTCACAACTTCTTCCGGCGTGCCGACAGCGACGACTTTGCCGCCGTTTGCGCCGCCTTCGGGTCCAAGATCAATGATGTAATCGGCTGATTTTATCACGTCCAAGTTGTGTTCGATGACGATGACCGTGTTGCCCGTGTCAACCAATCTTTGCAAAACGTCCAATAATTTATGAACGTCGGCGAAATGCAAGCCGGTCGTCGGCTCGTCCAAAATATAAATCGTTTTTCCCGTCGCCCGTTTCGATAGTTCTTTGGCGAGTTTGATGCGCTGCGCTTCGCCGCCGCTCAGAGTCGTCGAAGATTGTCCGACTTTGATGTATCCCAAACCGACATCGAGCAAAGTTTGCAATTTGATTTTAATGTTCGGGATATTTTCCAGGATCGGCAGTGCGTCTTCAATCGTCGTGTCGAGCAGGTTGGCAATGGACAAACCTTTGTATTTGACCGACAGCGTTTCGCGGTTGTAACGCCCGCCGCGACAGACATCGCAGAGAACGTAAACGTCGGGCAGAAAATTCATCTCGATAGTTTTCACGCCCGCGCCTTCGCAGGCTTCGCAGCGTCCGCCGCGCACGTTGAATGAAAATCTTCCGGTTTTGTAACCGCGTTCGCGTGATTCGGGAATCATCGCGTAAAGTTCGCGGATCGGCGTGAAAAGTCCGGTGTAAGTTGCCGGATTTGAACGCGGCGTTCTGCCGATGGGCGATTGGTCAATTTCGATAATTTTGTCAACCAACTCCAAACCCTTGATCGAATCATGTTCGAGCGGCTCAATCGCCGATTTATAAACGTATTTGTAAAGCGCGGGATACAAAATATCTTCGACGAGCGTTGATTTTCCCGAACCGGAAACGCCGGTAACGACGGTTAAAATTCCCAGCGGAAATTCGACATCAATGTTTTTCAGATTGTGCGCCCGCGCTCCTTTGACGACGATTCGCTGCCCGTTCGGAAGCCGTCGAAATTCGGGAACTTCAATGCTTAACTTCCCGGACATATATTTGCCGGTCAGCGAATTTTTATTTTTCTTAATCTGCGCGGGCGTTCCGGTCGCCACGATTTCGCCGCCGTGCGTTCCCGCCAACGGTCCCAAATCAACGACGTAATCGGCTTTCTCAATCGTTTCCTCGTCGTGTTCGACCACTAAAACCGTATTGCCCAAATCGCGCAGCTTCTGCAAAGTTTCCAGCAATTTTTGATTATCGCGCGGATGCAGACCGATGGAAGGTTCGTCTAGAACGTAGAGAACGCCGCGCAGTTGCGAGCCGATTTGCGTCGCCAGACGGATGCGCTGACCTTCGCCGCCCGACAAGGTTGCGCTGCCGCGATCCATCGTCAAATAGCCTAAACCGACAGCGTTTAGAAATTGCAGACGCTCGCAGATTTCTTTCAAAACGAGTCCGGCGATTTTCTCTTCGCGCTCGTTTAATTTGATTTCATCGAATTTTCCGGTCGCGTCTTCAATCGGCAATGCCACATAATCGGCGATGCCGAAGCCGCCGACTTTGACCGCCAGCGATTCGGGCTGCAATCTTTTGCCGTCGCAAGCCGCACAATCAACCGGCGAAACCAATTCCGTTAACGCTTCTCGAACTTTTTCCGATGGCGGCGTTTCCATTCGCTCGCGCATCGCCCGCAGCGCGCCTTTCCAATCCGATTCGTATTTGTAGCCGCCCTGATTAAATGTCAAACGCTTTTTCGAGCCGTTCCAAAAAGCCTCGCGGATTTCTTCGGGCAAATTCGCAAATTGTAGATTGAGAAGTCCTTTGTCTTTCGCCTTTTGTCCTTTGCTTTCCGATTCGGGCAGCAATTCATTTGCTTTCTTTCCTTTGCCGTTTGCCGACGGCTGACCGCCATCTTCTAAATGCCGCTCGATAATCGCCGTCAGAGCCGCGTTCAAAAACTTGCCGCCGGATTTATCGCTTTCGGCGAGAAATTTAATTTTGCCGACGATTTGAGTTTGATCGGGCAGGATTTTATTTTGGTCAATTTCTAAAACGGTTCCCAAACCCTGACATTTTTTACACGCGCCATAAGCCGAATTAAAAGAAAACGAGCGCGGCTCCAGAGTGGCGATGTTAATTCCGCAATTAACGCACGCCATCTTTTCCGAATACATTTTTTCCTCGCCGTCAATAATTGAGACGACGACCGCGCCGCCGGTTAATTTGAGCGCGGTTTTGACCGATTCCGAAAGGCGTTCCTTTACGCCGTCTTTGATTAAAAGCCGGTCAACGACGACTTCAATCGTGTGATTTTTGCGCTTGTCGAGTTTTATATCTTCGTCCAAAGCCCGTAGCTGATTATCAATTCGCGCCCGAATAAAGCCGTCTTTGTTAAGTTTTTCAAGTTCCTTTTTGAATTCGCCCTTACGCCCGCGAACCAGTGGCGCGAGAATCATCACGCGCTCGCCTTCGGGCAAATCCAGAATGTTGCCGACGATTTGCTCCTGCGTCTGTTTGGTAATCGCCGCGCCGCACTGGTGACAGTGCGGCTGTCCGATTGACGAAAAAAGCAACCGCAGGTAATCGTAAATTTCCGTGACCGTCCCGACCGTCGAACGCGGACTTCGTGAAACCGTTTTCTGCTCGATTGAAATCGCCGGACTCAAACCTTCGACCGAATCAACGTCCGGCTTTTCCAATTGATCCAAAAATTGTCTGGCATAAGCCGACAGCGATTCGACGTAACGCCTTTGACCTTCCGCATAAATCGTATCGAACGCCAGACTCGATTTGCCCGAACCCGATAAACCCGTGATGACCGTTAACGTATTTCGCGGAATCTCGAGATTGATGTTTTTTAGATTATGCTGCCGCGCCCCGCGAACCGTAATGTGTTTAATGCTCATTGTGTGTTACCGATAAAACTTCTGCCTTTAGCCGAAACGGTTATTTTATCAATTTGAAAGGGCAAAGAAAAGTAGAATTAAAGTTTTGCGGCAACGCAGGTAAATCGGCGCGACACGCCACGCCGCGCTTTTTTAGCCGTGACGTTACCGATTTTTTGCCGCCGCCAGCCGGCGAAAAACCGGCACAGCGACATTTGCGCCGCTGCATCTGACTTTTCGGTTTTTTACCGAAGACGAAAAGCCATTCCCGCCGAGATTTTTTCTTGTTTGAATCGAAGCACTCGCCGTCTCGATTTTCAATCCATCGGTTTTCAGGGAATCCAGGATCGTATTTTCGCCGAATTTTTCGGCGCACCGCGCACAAAAACGGGAGGTTTCCAGGTGAGTGTTCTCGGCAGTCGAATTTTCACCGCGCCGCTTTTCGATTTCGTCGCAGTGAGAAGACATCAGGCATTTTTCGCGCCGGTTACGGGCGTTTTCGCCGTTCGCCGCGCCGCGCTTGCCGCCTGTTTCGCCCGCCGCCGAATTAAAGTTGCTGAATGTTTTTTTCAAACTCGGATTGCCGCGCTCAAACCTGAAATTAAGCTGTGATCTGTTTCGCAGCGGAGACGATGATTGAGGCTCTCCGCAAATCCTCAACTTTTTCCGCATTATCGGTTAGCAAAACAACCGACTTAACTTTCAATTCCGCCAAAATTTCCGCCGCCGGACGAAAACTTCGGGCATCGGCTTGGTAGCCGACCTTTTGATATGCTTCGCTCTGCTTGAATCCCGCTTTTTTATGCGGAATACTCGCCATCAACGCCAGGTGTCCGTTGCCTTTACCTTCCTGATCGAGATAAATAATGATTCCTTGACCTTTTTGCTCAATCATCGCCTGCGACATTTGCATCTGTTCGCGGCAATCACATTCGACGCTGTTAAAAACGTGCGCCGTGATACAACTCGAATGAATCCGGCACAAAACATCCGGTTCGTTTTCGACATCGCCCATCACAATCGCAATTGATTCGGTCTGCCCGTCGTAATAAAGAATCTCGCGGAAATCTCCGAACTTGGTTTTTAAATCTCTTTCAGCCAGTCGAATAATCATTTTTTCCTCCCGGATTTGGCGTTTTTGTTGAAAAAAGGTTGCTGTTATGATCGGCTGAAATCTTAAATGCCGTGACTGCGTTTCGCGCTTTACAAACGCCCGTCGCCTTGTTCGGTATTTGATTTGAAATTCGCCAGCCGCGTTTATAAATTAAGCGTCTCGCCAAGTCCGAAAAATCTGTATCGGTCGCCGAATTGTTTTTGAAAAACCGAAAAGCCGAGATGCCCCGTGCAGTGCGCCGGAGCAACCGATTCGACACCGTATTCGTCGTGCATACGCTTTGCCAAAGCCTCAATGGATTCACGATTATACGGAATCAAATGAAAGCCGCCCGCGACCAGATAAATCTTTCCCCGGCGCACTTTTTTAGTTTCTTTGACGATGCTCTCAATCGTGCTGTGCGAGCAGCCGGAAACGATTATTTCGCCTTTTTCGGTGGCGAACGAGGCTGACAATTCCGGCATTCCGATAAACTGCGGATTTTTCTCGAACGGCGGATATTTGATAAAAGTTCCCATCAGTTCCGAAGTCGTCGGAATCAAAGTTACGCCGGGCAAAACCTCTTTCGCGGCAATCAGATATTCGACGTTCGACTTCCAAAATCTGCTCGTCGGAACCGTCACCATTCCTTCGACGACGCGCTCGCCGCGAAAATACTGCTCGTCTTTCGGCAAAGTCTTGGCGACATCCGGTTCAGCCTCACGAAAAGGAAATTTAATCGGCGCACCGAGCGAAAAGAAATCGGCGGGAGCGTAAATTTTAACTTTCGGATTAACACTCAGAAGGTAATCGAAACCGCCGATATGGTCGTAATGCCCGTGCGAGATAATCGCAATATCAATCCTTCGCAAATCAATCTTCAAAGTTTTCAGGTTTTTCTCGAAAATCCGTGCGTCCGTCCCCGAATCGAATAAGATCATTTTTCCTTTGTAGTTAATAACGCAGGAAAACCCGAAATCCGGTGTCAAACATCTAACGTCTTTGCCGAACGCATCATAAACATTCGTTATCATTACGCTCAAAGACTCAGTTTTCGTCTGCGCGGCAACCGGAAAAACAGCCGCCAACTGTGCGCCGAAAACCAACATCGCCAGAATTGAGAGACGGCGTTTCGTCGCCGGTAAACGCAGCGTTTTTATCCGATTTCTATTCATATTTTCTTTTCCCGTTGTCAGATGTTAATGCAAGTTCCGCGCTTCAAAAATTGCCCGTCGCCTTGTTTGCCTTTGTGTTCGCCGTTTTCAATCACGACGCGCCCGTGCGACAGAACGGTTTCGACTTTGCCTTTTACCTTCCAACCTTCGTATGACGAATAATCCACGTTCATATGTTCGTGCGCCACGCCGAAAGTGTGTTCTTTTTCCGCGTCGAAAATCACGATGTCGGCGTCGCTTCCAACTGCAATCGTGCCTTTTTTCGGGAAAATCCCGAACATTTTCGCGGCGGCGGTCGAAGTCAGTTCGACGAAACGATTCAGCGAAATTCGATTTTCGACGACTCCGCCGTTATATATCAGCGACATCCGATTTTCCACGCCCGGTGCGCCGTTCGGGATTTTCGAGAAATCATTTACGCCCAATTCCTTTTGCTCTTTCATACAAAACGGGCAGTGGTCGGTCGAGATGACTTGCAGGTCGTCCATTTTCAAGCCTTTCCACAATTCCGCCTGATTGTGTTTTTCACGAAGCGGCGGTGTCATCACATATTTCGCGCCCTCGAAATCATCGCCGTAATCTTCGATTGAATGAAACAGATATTGCGGGCAGGTTTCGGCAAACGCGGCGATGCCTCGGTCGCGGGCTTCGCGGACTTTGTTCAGCGCGTCGGTGCAGGACAAATGCACGATGTAAACCGGCGATTCAGCCATTTCCGCAATCGCAATCGCGCGATGCACGCCTTCGGCTTCGGCAATCGTCGGGCGCGTCAGAGCGTGATATTTCGGCGCGGTTCTGCCTTGTTTCAAAGCGCGTTTGATAATTTCGTTTATCACAATCCCATTTTCGGCATGCATACAAATCAAACCGCCGCGATTTCCCGCCGCCGACATCGCCCGAAAAATCGTCGCGTCGTCCGCCAGAAAAACGCCCGGATACGCCATAAACAACTTAAAGCTCGTGATGCCTTCGTCCATCAAACGATACATTTCCGGCTCGTCGCCGTCTTCAAATTCGGTTGTAATCAAATGGAAGCCGTAATCAATCGCGCATTTTCCCTGCGCTTTCTGATGCCATTTATCAATGCCCGCCGTCATCGCTTCGCCTTTCATCTGCACGGCGAAATCAATAATCGTCGTCGTCCCGCCGAACGCCGCCGCCCGCGTTCCGGTAAAAAAATCGTCGGACGAAGACGTTCCGCCAAACGGCAATTCCATATGCGTATGCGGGTCAATCCCGCCCGGAAAAATGAGTTTGTTGCTCGCGTCAATCGTGACATCAACTTCCATATCGAGCGTTTTGCCGATAACGGAAATTTGCTCGTCTTCGATCAAAATATCGGCGCGATAATCATCAACTGCGGTTACGATTCGTCCGTTTTTGATTAGTGTTTTCATAAGAATAGTTTGTTTTTGATTGCTAGGTTCTAGTTTGAAAATTGAGACAAATTAACCTTAACTCTGTTGTCATTCAACAGAACAACTGATTTATCAACAAGCTCTTGGTCAGAAATTTCTGTATCCATAAACAACTCTAACGAATCCATCGGGAAATAAACCTGAAGATTTTCATAACTAGATTGAGATTCATTAACAAAATCTCGAAAAGCTACTTTTACTTTAAGTTCAAATCCATCTATTTCTTTTGCTGCATAAAAAAGCTTTATTTTCTTTTTTATAACGGGCAGATATTTTTGAATTGTTATAGCGGTGCGTTCAGCACTATTAACTCGGTTAGTGTTGTATTCTACTCCGTCAGCGTAGGAGTATAGGAAATATTTTTTTTCTTTGAAGATTTCAGTTCGTATGGAGTCCGTTCTGAAATTAAAATCCTCCAATAATGAAATTTTTATATCTTTTGTTAAATCAGATAACTCTTTTGGTAATTTACTTGTTTCTTTGTCTAAAACATTTTGGTAATAATCTGATTTCTTAAATTCTTCTACTCCACCAACAAAAAGAACTTCGTTTAACGCCTTATCTATATCTTTGACAGAACTTCCAACTATTAATTTCAAATCTACAATTCTGTCGTTCAATTTAGACAAATTAATTTCTGTTAAATCTTTCTTTCTCTCAATTTTGCTTACTGTATAAGCCGATATAGATGGCGTTGGGTATTCATCTCGATAAACATTATCCCATCCTTTGCTACTTCCATCGTAAGCCGGAAAAAGTGGGGATACTTTCCAATTCTCATTTCCATTAAGTGAGAGATTACCTGAACTATTTTGTTCAATTTTCAAACTTAGCTTTAGAGGCAATCGCCAAGACGAATCAAAATCAGACCACTTAAACGTAAACTTTGGCACGACAGTAGAACCCTTTGAAATACTCGGCGATTGTGTGAAAGCAGAGGTGGCGAAACACAAAACCAGGAAGATTGTTAAGCTAATTTTATTCATACTAAGTAGTCGTTCACAATTGTATCAACCTATATCAATTCGGGCTTTTAGTCTTAGATGACATGAGGCTATTTGCTTCAGCGTTGAACTAACTACA
>JAYVGL010000025.1:0-3008 GCA_043772175.1 Pyrinomonadaceae bacterium
CGACTCGCGCCGAATAATCTCGAAGCTAAAACTAAACTCGGAACTTATTATTTAATTGACGCGCCGCCAAACATCGGCGAAACCGAAACGCTGATCGAAGACATCTTCGCCCGCGACCCGAATTTTGTTGAAGGTTTCGTGTTGAAAGCCAGTCTGCTTGCCGCGCAGAAACGCAGTGAACAGGAAATTACCGACGTTCTGAATCAAGCCGTCGCCGTCAATCCGAATCGCACGGAAACTTATCTGAGTTTCGCCCGCTATTACATCAAAATCAATAAACCGCACGACGCTGAACAATCAATCGTCAAAGGCATCACCGTCAATGGTAATTCGCCAATCGGCTATCTCGAATACGGCAGATTTTTAAGCTATGCGGCGCGACCGACCGAAGCCGAAGCGCAGTTTATTAAAGCGACCGAAGTCGAACCGAAAAACATCGAAGCCCGCGAATCGCTCGCCGAATCTTATCTCGCGCAGAGAAAATACGACCGCGCCGAATCAGCTTATCAACAACTCGTCGAAGTTCTGGGCAACAGCCCGGAAAGCCGTCTGCAACTGGGAAATTTTTATGCGACCGCCGGACGCGAAGACGATGCCGTCAAAGTTTTCAGTGAAATTATCGCCGAGAAACCCGAATACGTCCGCGCCCGATACCGTCTCGGCGAACTACATCTCGACCGCCGCGAAAACGCCAAAGTTCTCGAACAAACCGACGAACTTTTGAAGATGAACGACGACGACACGGAAGCCTTGATGCTCCGCGCCCGCGTCTCAATGCAGGACAATAAACCCGAAGAAGCCGTCAAAGATTTGGAAGATGTTCTGAAAAAGCAGCCGAGCCAGAAAAACGCGCTGTTCTATATGACGCAGGCGCGGCTCGCGCTCGGACAGACCGATCAGGCGCGGGCGTTTATCGGCGATCTGGAAAAATATCACCCGAATTTCTTAAAGACGAAACTGCTCAAAATTCAGGCGAGTTTCAGCGGCGGCGAACCGGAAACGGCGTTGCGGCAGGCGAACGAATTGCTGAACGCGGTCGAAAAGTCTTATCCGAATCAGGAAACCAACGCGCAGGCTTTGCAGGAGTTGAGCGTTCGGGCGTTGACGGCGCGCGGTCTGGCGTATCTCGAACTCGGCAAATTGCCGGAGGCGCGAATTGATTTGCAAGCCGTTCATAACAAATCGCCGAACTCGTCCGCCGCGATGGTCAATCTGGCAAAAGTCGCCATCGCCGAAAAGAATTTGACTGATGCGGCGAACTTATACGAAAAGGCTTTGACGGCGGACGCAAAAAATTTCGATGCGTTGAGCGGTCTGGTCAATATTCACATTAAACAAAAACAATTCGAGGCGGCAACCGCCAGAGTGAATCGCATCATTGAAGCCGCCGCGCCGACGGATTCGACGGTTGCGCTTCATTACTTAAACGCCGTTATTTACACGGCGCAGAATAATTCCGCCGCCGCTGAAAACGAATTGAAACGGGCGATGGAGATAGACGCAAATTATTTGCCCGCTTATTCGTCCTACGCGGCAATGCTGATCGCCCGCGGCGAAACCGATGCGGCAGTCGCGCAGTATCGGAAAATCGTCGAAAAGAAACCTTCGGCGGCGATTTACACTTTAATCGGAATGCTCGAAGATGCGCGGAATAATACTTCGGAAGCGGAGAAAAATTATCGCTGCGCTCTGGAAGTCGCGCCCGATTCGCCCATTGCGGCGAACAATCTGGCGTGGCTGATTTCAAATAATCAGGGAAATCTGGACGAAGCGTTGACCTTAGCGCAGGCGGTCGTCAATAAAAATCAGACGAACGCCGGTTTTTACGACACGCTCGGCTGGATTTATTACAAAAAAGATTTATATTCGCCCGCCGTCGAGCAGTTCAAAAAAGCCGTCGCGCTCGACGAAGCGGAAACGGCGAAAAGCGGCAATCAAACGAATTCGGCGTATCGTCTGCGGCTCGGAATGGCGTTGGCTTCGGCGGGCGACAAACTTTCGGCGAAACGCGAAGTGGAAGTTTCACTGCAAAAAACACAGGGTTTGAACGAAAAGGAAATTCAGGATGCGCGAAATTTTTTAGCGAGTTTGTGATGTGAAGTTAAGATTGCAAATTTACTTTAGTGACAGGCAAAGGTGAGAAATAATGATAGTAATTTTAATGCAGACATTGGACAAAAGCGGCTTTTTTGATTTTATACCGGAACCGTTCGGCGTTTTGCTTTTCGGAGTTGTTTTAGTCGGGTTCGCCGTTTCTTTGCGCTGGTTTTTCAAGTGGAATGAGGAATTGACGCGGAGAGCGCAGAATGTATCGAGTGAATTATTGGAAAAAACCATCGGTTAGACAGGATAAAAAAGATGAGCGTTGAATTCAGACAAAGAACGGCGGGCGAATTTATTCGGATGTTAAAGCGTCGAAAGTGGTTAATTATTCTGCCGATTATCACGATGACGGCGGCAATCGGCTACGTCATCAATAAACTGCCGAGCGTCTATGAATCGAAAACGCTTCTGACGGTCAAACCGCCGACGATTTCCGATAAAGTCATCCAATCTCTGACTGACGAAGATTTGTCGCAGCGTCTGGAGACGATTAAATCGGAGGTCTTGAGCCGCAATTCGCTGGAGCCGATGATTAGTAAATACAGTCTTTTCAAACTCGAACGCGACGCGGGCGTGCCGATGGAGTTGATTATCGAAAAGATGTCGAAAAACATCGTTGTCGAAACCGAGAAGAACGACGAAGACCGCAAAACGGCGGCTTTTAAAATCACATACCGCGACCGCTCGCCCGAAGCGGCGCGAAACGTAACGGCGGAACTCGCCGGAAAATACGTCAACGCGCAGGTCAAGGCTTCGACCGAAACGGCGGAAGTAACCAGCGAATTTTTGGAGACGCAGCTTGCGGAATCTAAAACAACTCTCGACGCTTTGGAAAAACAGCGGCTCGGTATTATGACGCAAAATGTCGAAACGCTGCCGGATTCGGCGCAGGGTTTGATCGCCCA
>JAYVGL010000026.1:0-20170 GCA_043772175.1 Pyrinomonadaceae bacterium
CGCCGAGCAGCATCTTTTGGAACTGCTGATTTACGACAAAGATTTGCGTGAGATAATTCTGCCCGCGCTCGAAGAAACCGATTACGAATCGCTCGCCACGTCGGAAGTTTACCGCGCAATGATCGCTTTGAAGGAACTCGGTTCCGACATTACGGGCGAAAATTTGCTCGAACTCGTGGCGGACGACGCGGCGGCGAGCGATTTCGTTCCCGTGCTTTTAATGAGCGAACCGGCGCGGGAAAACGACGAAGCGATGGACGAGGTTTTGACGGAAGCGGAAAACTGCGTGGCGACTTTGCGTTCGATGGCAATTGCTTCGCGGATTTTGGACATCAGTCAGGAATTGGTTTTCGCCGAACAGACCGGCGATTTCGGTTTGCGCGACGCGCTCGTTAATGAACAAATCAGTCTGGCGCGAATGAAGCGCGATTTTGAGAAGAAGATCATTGGAAATTGATAAAACCATTGACGGAATATCTCGAAGAAAATATAAAAAACGCTTGGAATCTTGCCGGAAATCCACCGAGCAAAATTTTCTGCAACAAAATGGATAAATTGAGATTTATGATTTATAATGACAAATTTCGTGTTTGACTTACGAAGTCTCATCTCACGAAATTAAAATCGCTTGAACTACGCGCTGTTTGCGCCCGAAACCTTTTCCGCGCTTTCGACGTTTAGGCTTATTTTACGAACAACGATTTATAAAGATATTTAATCAAAGGCTATTCATAAATATATGGCAGACTACGACGAAAAGGAAGATTTGATGGATCGGCTGGTCGCGCTCGGCAGACGCAAGAAGTTCTTGAGTTTTGACGAATTGAACCGCGAGATTCCGAATAAAATGATGTCGCCCGACGACATCGAAGACGTTTTAACCAGACTCGAAGGCGCGAATATCTCGGTCGCCGACACGGACGCGCAGCTGCTCGAAAAAGCGGCGAGTTTGTCGCTCGATGAAGATGCCGAAGAGGTTGACGAAGACGATTTGGATTTGGACTTGTCCGCCGGAACGCTCGATAAATCGAACGATCCGGTGCGGCTTTATCTGCGCGAAATGGGTGTCGTGCCGCTTTTGACGAGATCGGGCGAAGTAACCATCGCGCAGCGCATCGAGCGCGGACAAATCAAAACGCGCAAAGCGATTTCGCGTTCGCCGATTGCGGTCGAACGTCTTTTGCAAATCGGCGACGACTTAGAAAACGGCAAAGGATACATCCGCGAAACCGTGACGTTTTCCGAGCAAGCCGAGTTGACGGGCGAGGAAGATAAAGCAGAAGAATATCTGCGCTGGACGCTCGAAGGCATCGGCAACATTCGCATCACGTTTAATAAAGCGTTGAAATCGCTGCAAACTCTGCTTGACGAACAAAAGAAAGCGAAGGGCAAACCGTCGAAAAAACTGATGGCGTTAAAGCGTCAGACGGCGCGTTTTCGCCTTGAAGTGGCGCAGGAAATTAAAAATCTGAACCTGACCGAACGGGCGATGCAAAAACTCATCGGCGGGATTCGCAAAGTTTCCGATGACATTCGTAAATCCGAGCGCGACATCAATAAAGCCGAAGACCGGCTCGAAAGCAAAAAGATTACGCCCGAAGAGAAAAAAGATCTAACGCGCAAAGTCGCTGAAAACAAAAAGAAAGTTTCCGAGATCGAAGAGAAATACAATCTGACGACGGTTGAAATCAAACGCTCTCTGCAAACAATTCTGGTCGGCGAAACGGCGACTAATCAGGCGAAACGCGAATTGGTCGAAGCCAACTTGCGGCTCGTCGTCTCCATCGCCAAAAAATATACGAATCGCGGTTTGCAATTTCTTGATTTGATTCAGGAAGGCAATATCGGTTTGATGAAAGCGGTTGACAAATTTGAGTGGCGGCGCGGTTATAAATTCTCGACTTACGCGACGTGGTGGATTCGGCAGGCGATTACGCGAGCCATCGCCGACCAAGCGCGAACGATTCGCATTCCTGTCCACATGATCGAGACGATTAACAAACTGATTCGTACGTCTCGCGCTCTGGTTCAGGAACTCGGACGCGAGCCGACTTCCGAAGAAATCGCTAAGAAAATGGACATTTCGGTTTCCAAAGTGCGAAAGGTTTTGAAAATCGCGCAGGAACCGATTTCTTTGGAAACGCCGATTGGCGAAGAAGAAGATTCGCATCTCGGCGATTTTATCGAAGACAAATCAATTATGAATCCGGCGGAATCGGTTACTTTCGGCAATTTACGCGAAATCACCGACGAAGTTTTGGCGACGCTCACGCCGCGTGAGGAAAAAGTGATCAAAATGCGTTTCGGTCTCGGCAATACGGGTTCCGAACACACGCTCGAAGAGGTCGGACAGCATTTCGCCGTGACGCGCGAACGTATTCGGCAGATCGAAGCCAAAGCGTTGCGAAAACTGCGGCATCCGTCGCGCTCGCGTCGTTTGAAGGCGTTTTTGGAAGGCAAGGCAACTTAATAAAATTTCGCGTCAAATCAATGCTTTTAAGGCGGCGGTCTGTAGTTGTTACGACAATCACAGACCGCCGCTTTCTGTTGCCGGATGAAGGTTGCGACCTTGTTGTTAAGTGCTGTTTGAAAAGTAATTTAGCAGTTGACTTTATTCAATTATAGGCGTTAAGATTCTACTCAAATCAGCCCACAATTTTTGCGTTTTCGGAGAGCGTTGCGATACTTCTCGAAAACGTAAAACGTCAAAGCAAGCGAGTCTTCGTCAGATCAAAATTGATTTGCCGCAGTTATTGACTGCACGAAATCAAAACCCGTTGAACCGTGAGTTCGTTTGAGATTAAACGAAAACATTATGCCGACTACCCAAAAAAATCGTCTGCTGAGAATTTTAACTCCTTTGGGCGAAGATTTTTTGCTGCTCAGTCGGCTGTCGGCGAGCGAAGAAATTTCTTCGCTCTTTTCATTTGAAGTCGAATTGCTGCACGAAGAAGACGCGCCGGGTTACGAGACGACGGCGGTTGCTGCTGCTTCGATTCTCGGTCAAGCAGTCAACATTCAAATCGCGCAGCGCGACGGCACAACGCGGACGATGAGCGGTATCGTCAACCGATTTTCGCAGGGACACCGCGACACGCGATTTTCTTATTATTACGCGACGATTGTGCCGCACGTCTGGCTTTTGACGCAGATCAGTCAGAGCCGCATCTTCCAAAATAAAAGCGTTCCCGATATTCTCAGGGAAATTTTTTCGAGTTTTGAGGTTTCATACGAAACGCAGGGAAATTATCAACCGCGAAATTACTGCGTTCAGTATCGTGAAACGGATTTCGATTTCGTATCGCGTTTGATGGAAGAAGAAGGAATTTATTACTACTTCGAGCATTCCGAGGGCAAACATAAATTGATCGTCGCCGACACGCCGCTCTCGCATCGCAACTGTCCGTCCAAAAGCGACATCGCTTATTTTATCAAGGTTTCCGACGAAGAAGATTTTATTCCTTCGATCAGAAAATGGCAGAACGACCACCGTCTTCAGTCGGGCAAAGTTTCGTTTTGGGATTACAATTTTCAACTGCCGACCAATCGCCTCAGTGCGGCGCATCCGAGTCTTTTCACCGTCGGCGACAATAAAAAACTGGAAATTTACGATTTTCCCGCCGGTTACGCCCGCAAATACGACGGCATTGATAAGAGCGGCGGCGAACAGGCGAGCAATTTGCAGAACGTCTTTGAAGACAAAACGCGCAAAGCCGAAATCGTGATGCAGTCTATAGATTCGCAGTATCGCGTTATTTCCGGCAACGCCGACTGCAGTTCGATGACGGCGGGCTATCGTTTCAAACTGACCGACCATCCGAACGCCGACCAGAACGGGCAATACGTCATCACGTCCGTTACGCACGAAGCCGAGCAAAACCCGACCTACGTTACCGACGACGACATCGAAAAACCTTACTCCAACGGCTTTACCTGCATCGCGCACGGTTCGGGCGCGCCGCCGTTTCGCCCCGCCCCGAAAACCGAAAAACCGACGATTCAGGGCAGTCAAACCGGATTCGTCGTCGGACCGGCGGGCGAAGAAATTTTCACCGACAAATACGGGCGCGTCAAAGTTCAGCTTCATTGGGATCGTCAGGGACAAGCCAATTCCGACAGCTCGTGCTGGATGCGCGTCGCGCAGGCGTGGGCTGGAAACAAATGGGGAATGATGTTTATTCCGCGCATCGGAATGGAAGTTGTCGTTCATTTTCTCGAAGGCGACCCGGATCAGCCGATTATTACGGGCTGCGTTTATAATCCTTCGACGATGCCGCCTTACACTTTGCCCGATGAGAAAACCAAGTCAACGATCAAAACCGATTCGTCGAAAGGCGGCGGCGGTTTTAACGAAATTCGTTTTGAGGATAAAAAAGGTTCGGAACAGGTATTTATTCACGGCGAAAAAAATATGGACGTGCGCGTCAAAAACGATTCGCTCGAACACATCACGAACGACCGGCATTTTATCGTTAAAAACAATCAATACGAAAAAGTTCAGAAAGATAAGCATTTACAAGTCGGCGGCGATGAAAACGTCAAGGTTGACGGTGCGCTCTCCTTAAAAATCGGAACCGACGTGGACGAGAAAGTCGGGATGAAATACGCCCTTGATGCCGGACAGGAAATTCATCTGAAATCCGGGACGAATTTGACGATTGAGACGGGAACGAACTTGACTTTGAAGGTCGGCGGCAATTTTATCAACATCAATTCCGGCGGGATTTTTATCAAAGGGACGATGGTTTTCATCAACAGCGGCGGGGCTGCCGGTTCCGGTTCGGGCGCAAGTCCCGACGTGCCGAAAGACCCGAAGGAAGCCGACACCGCGATTCCCGGACAGCGTGCGCCCAAGCCCGCGCCGCAACCGCCGCCGCCCAAACCGCAATTTAACAGTTTAGCGGCGCAGGTGATGATCAATGCCGCGCAGACCGCCGCGCCGTTTTGCGAAATTTGCGAACGTCATCGGCAGGAAACGGCACGCCAAAATCAATGAAACAGAAATTGTCTGAATATCTGTTCAGAAAAAACAGCTATACTTACGCGGTTTTGGACGGCGCAGCGGTTCCCGATCTGCCGGTCAAGCTGCACGAAATGCGTCCGCCGCACATTTGCCTGTATCGCGGCGAACTGCCGCCCGATTTAATTTACGTCGCGCCGTATCTGGTTCAAATTATGCCGGGATTGGAATTTACCGATTGGCTGTTCGCCGAATGCTGGGGCAAACATTGGGGAATTTTCGCGCAGAGTCGCCTGACGATGACCGGGATGCGAAAACATTTTCGTTCGCTTCTGACTGTTTATGACGAGACGGGGAAGCCGCTTCTTTTTCGGTATTACGACCCGCGAGTTTTTCTGACCTACGTTCCGACGTGCAATGCGGCGGAACTCGAACTGTTTTTTGGTAAAGTCAATTATTACTTTGCCGAATCGGGCGATGCGACCGCTTTGCAGCGATATAATTTTTCAAAAACCGAGCTGAAGAAGACGACTCTCGACATTAACCCGAAATAAAACAGATGCTGATTCGCGCCGAACAAATGTCCGTTTTTGAAAGAGCCGCCGAAGATAATTTCGTGCGGCGGATCGCCGCGCATCTGCTCGAAAATTACGTGCCGGCAATCGTGCGGCTGCCGGATGTCGAACCGGCGACGGTTGGCGAACTACCGCCGGAAAAACTGCATTCGCTGGTTGAAGTCAGCGTCGAACGCGCCCGCCGCTACGGTTTGACTTACGAATCTTCCATCGCCGCCTTCAGCGCGTTGATGTTCGAGGTCGCGCCGAATTTCGATTCGCACCGTTTAATCAAAATGCTTCTGAACGACGAAAACATCGAACCGGAAGCACGGCTCAATGAACTCCTCAAAGTGCTGAATGAAAAGAATTGGGAAGCGATTCGCGGCGAATATGACATTGATGCCTGGCAATCAAAGGCGAAATCGGAAGAAAATGCCGACAGTGTGGAAAAGCCCGCCGGCGCAAAAAATTCCGAGTTTGCCGAAACCGTGATGAATGCGGCGAATGTAGAGAAGACGAAGCCGCCGGCGGCAATGCCGAATCTTGACTTCGATGAAACTGTAATGAGTTTCGAGCATCCGAAGAGTGCCGCGAAAACCGGAAAAGCCGAAAATTTCGATTTTCCCGACACCGTTCTGAACATCAACACCAGCAAGGAGTAAAGCAAAATGGCTGATCCGGTAGCCGAAAAAATTCAGCAGACGCAAAATTCCTTTCCGCCGCGCCCGCCCGGAGCAGTCGAACCGTGTCCGTTTGCCAAGTCGGTCGCCAAAGCCGAACCATCGCCGGTTGCCGTCAAAACCAACTTTGCGCTGACGCAGGAAATCGGTGTAACGATGGGCGCAGGCAAACCGGTCGAACAAAAGCCGAAAAAAGATTGGATCGAGATAATTCTCGTTGATGAGGTCGGCGAACCGATGCCGGGCGTGCGTTACCGCATCACGCCGCCCAGCGGTGACCCGCCGCAGGAAGGCAGATTGAATGAACACGGACAGGCGGGTTATTACAAGATCGAAGCGGGGACGTGCAAAGTCACGTTTCCCGATTTGGACGGCGATGCCTGGGAGTAATTGTTTGTTTCGGTGATTCTACTTGCCGACTCTTTTAAAGTGTTTTTCACAATTAGCCTGCGGCAATTTTCACACGCTTTTTGTCCTTTAATAATAAGTCCGGTCTTTGTCTCAGAATTGAAATTAGTATGATTTACTGGAACGAAGTCAATGCGGGAGAATATCAATTATGACGGAAGAAGAAAATATACTGCTGAAAGCGGTGTTAGAGAACCCGAACAATGATGTTCCGCGCTTCGGCTACGCAGATTGGTGCGAGAGGCAAAGCGATGAGGTAATCGAAGTCCGCGCCGAGTTTATCAGAACGCAGATGACGCTCGTCAACGACTTCAATTCCTTATCGTATGGACAGTGGTTTGATTTGGCGAACCTTGAGGAAAAACTGCGAAGTGCTTACAAACTTGAATGGGCTGACGCGTTGAATGCGCTGGTTGACGAATATACCTTTGACAAAGGTTTTGTCGCGTTGGTCTCCGTGTCGGCGCGCGGCTTTCTTGACCGCGCCGCCCAAATGTTTGCCCTTGCGCCGATTCGACATCTGAAACTTACACAAGTTCTCCCGGTTTTCGAGGAATTATTCGCTTCGCCTTTCCTGAGCAGCATCGTTTCGCTGGATATAGAGCGATGTAATCTTGATGACGGACATCTCAAAAGGCTTGCCGAATCGCCCGTTTTACAAAATTTGAAATGGCTTTCGGTTGCCGAAAACAAACTCGGATTGGAAGGAGCCGACGCGCTCGCCGGCTCTGCTTTGTCAGAGCAGTTGATCTACGTCAATTTCTACGGCAATCCGGTTGATCCGGGCGGACGGTATTCGACGGATAACGAGTTTATTTTGGATTCGTGGCTGCCGGAAGCCGGTAAGCAACTCGAAGCCGAACACGGATACTTGCGCTGGCTGCACCGCGATGCCGACACGATTCACGAAGTCGTGCCGAACCGTTTTCGGCTGACTTAATCTAGAAGATCGCGGGCGGGCGGATAGTTGGTTTCTAATTTTTCAACAACCGCTTCCCAACCAGGCGCGTTTTTGAGGCTTTCTTCGGTTTGTAAAAATCCTTTGATCGCCGTCGTGTTTTCGTAACCGTTATTGAATCTGCGATGTTTGACGACTGCCAGTGCCAACGCTTCCGGCTCTTTGAAAGCCGAATGCTTTTCCGAAATCCACTTTTTTAATTCACCAACGCTCATTGCGTTGACGTTACAGTTCGGAGTCGAATCATCGAAGTAGTGATTGGCGAGCGCGACATTGATGCCCGTGAAAATGAAGCCGGGCGGAACCGCCGACATCGGCAGACTGTTGAAATAAACGCTTGTCGCATCGGTCGTTTTTTTCGCATCCAAAATAAAAAGCAGCGTCGGATGCACTTGCGCGGCTGCGCCCAGGATACGAACGCTCCCGCCTTCGGACTGCAAGCCGACCGTGCGACCATTCTCGGTTAACACGACAAAACCAAAATCGGCGGCGGTCAAACTCGGCTCGCCGAGGTCTTCGGTTCCTAAGCCGGTGGTAACGCAGACGCGATGATAAATTCCGCCTTCATTTTCGTTCAATTGAGCGATGCCTTTCCAAACTTCCTTGTAGTCATCGGACAGATTGAACGCGCCTTTGTCGTTGTGTGCCGCGTTTTGTTCAAAATAATCACGAATTTCGGGAGTGCCGATGGTTCCGTTGCGATTGGAGGGTTTGATTTTGACAATAACTTTGTCGTCTTCGACTTTGACAATATCCAAATCACAGCCTTTGCCGAAACGCCATCTGCCGTCAGAAGGCGTGAGAACAAACTTTTCATTCGTCGGCGCGAAAAATGCTCCTTCACGCACGCCCGATTCGCCGGCTTTCAGCCGCGCTCCTTTTGAAGGGTCGAGAGCGTTCATAATTTCGACCGAATTCGCTATCCGCCCGAAAATCTCGGCTCCGCTTCCCCGATTGGCGATAACCTCCGAACGCCTTATAATAAGCTCGCTTCTTAAATTCTCTCTGTCGCCGAATTTGCGGCTTTTCAACCAGGAAGCGACCAACACGCTAATTTCCGGCGCGTCGCCGATCTTTTTTCCGAGATACAGTGCCAGAGATTCTTTGGCAGCTGCGTTGACGTTGTAGGAACTGCCCGGCTGCCGCAAAACCGTGTCGTTGCGCGGCAGATTAAACGAAGCGGCGAGCGACCTTGCTGCCCAGTCAATATGACAACCTTCGCCCTCGCCGCGTTCAACCATATTCAAACCGATGCCGCCGCCGCCGTTCACATAAACCCGATCCGTTTTGTTCCACGCCGTCGCCGTCATTAAAGCCTCCGGTCCGGTTACGACTCTGCGATTTTTACTTTTTTCGTTCCAGAGACGCGGCGGAACGCACAGCTTGGTTCTGCCGATCTTGTTGGCATTGTCGTTGTCAAAACTCTTGTCCTCGAAGCGAATCTGCGCTCGTCCCGCGCCCGTGCAAATGTCAATTTTCTTTGCATAGACCAATTCAAGCCGACATTCATCTTCCGATTCCGGGACTAAAACTACCAGCCGATAATCCGGTTCGTCGGACGGAAATTTCTCTTCAAGTTTCTCCCTTATTTTCGTTTCCGTCAGGTCTATGTCTTCATTTTCCTTCAAATTAATTATCACCGCTTTTACTTTTTCAGACATCAACGCCGTCTTTTTTTGAATGACGGCGACCCAGCCTTCCGTATGATCGAATTTACTCGTCCGCTTGTCGCCCGTGTGATACTTCTTCCAAAGTAAATTCCACTCGTTTTTTGTGCAGACGGCGAATTTTTTTGAACTGCAGCCGGGATTGTGGGCGAAAACATCCGTTGACTGCGATGGACGGCGATGATAACCGGGCATCGTCAACAGGTAGGGCGGCTGTCCCATTCCGTGTTCAAAGTATTCCGACCAGGGATCGTTAAAGCCGATGTGCATCACCGGCAAATCGCCGATTCGTTTTTTTCCCCATTTCGTCTGCCGCAGAGTGGTGTGATTGACCATCGCCGCTGTTCCGCAGCCGACGATGACGTAATAGACGGGAATTCTGTCGCTGTCCGTAGTCAAGAAGGTTTGACCGATATTTTGGACGCTGGCGTTAACCTGATTCGGCGAATGCCCTTTGTCTTCAACGATTTTTATTTTCATCGAACGTCTCCTTGCAGATTTTCAGCATCGGCTGGCGAAAATTCTTTGGGATTATCGTGAAGTTCTTCCAGTTTTTCTAAAGTTTGCGAATCCGTTTCTCCGGTCGGCTCAAGGTCGAACCGTTTTTGAAAAAGTCTTAGCTGACTTTGCAGCTTCTCGTCGAGTTTATTGTCGGGTTCGCCGCAATCATAACCCATATTGTTCAGACGTTTTTTTACACCGGCGATTTCGTTGATCGGGTCAAGGTAACCGAAGTTTATTTCCAGCCGGTATTCTTTTAGTCCGATAACTAAAACCCCTTTTTTCGAGTTGGTCGGAATCGTTTCCTCAAGAACTCCGCGCGAATCGGTTTTCCCGTTATATTTTTGACCGTCAATGTCGAGACTGTAATCTTGATTGGCTCGCGGTTCTTCAATGTCGAAGAGCTGCAGCCGAAAAAGCGCAGGAATGCCTTTTCGCTTGAATTTATGGACGCTGCCGGTTGGTCTTTTGACTTCTTTCAATCGTTTGTCAGGGATCGTCAGAAAATCTCCGGGCATCAGTATATTCATATTTTGGCGTTTTTCCTTTAATCCGGCGTTGTCAGGATGATTCCAGATCGTTTCCACAAACAATCCATATTTTTCCGACAAACTGGTAACGCTCTCGCCCTGCTTTATTTCGTGTCTCGTTGGCATCAATGGTTCTCCTGCGTTTCCCTCCAAGTTCCTGGAAAGCAATTCTATAATCTTCCGAAATCAGCTTCACACAAATCCGTTTGCCCTAATTTATTTGATGAATCTTTTTAACTTCGCTGTTTTATGCAGTTCGACGGCATAGACGAATTTTTGGTTGACAAACCTGAAGTGAAACACTTCTCTCGCCGAAAATGTTAAATTTTAGCGGAGGCGGACAAAGACAATGCGCTCGGTTCAGTTAAACAAATAATTGCGATGCTTTAAGAATATATTTGAAAAACCCTAATTTCGCAAACAACATTCGTCAGCTTGATCGAAGCACTGTCGCCTTTTACATTGAGCGAGTAATTTTGCCCGGAGCGAAGCAAGCCGGACGTGCGTTTCGGCGAAACGAGACGAGATTATTGAACAAACCGAAAGCCTTACATCAGCTACACTTTTTTCGCCAGTCTTTTTAAAACAAAAATCGTGTTCGGCAGAGTAAAAATAATCGCCGGGACTTATATTTTAATGTTGGCGGGCATCGTGGTTTTGGCGGACGTGCGAGAGACGCAATATCTTTTTACGTTCGTCAGAAACCTGCCGTTCGGCGATAAAATCGGGCATTTTTGTTTGATGAGAATGTTCTCGTTCGTCATCAATCTCGCGCAGAAAGCGCGGACGTTTCGCGTTTGGAAGTTGAATTATCCGTTCGGCAGTCTGATTGTTTTCGCCGTCGTCTGCGCCGAGGAAATTTCACGGTTTTTTGTGCGCGGGCGAACTTGCGCGATTGATTGTTCGCAAAAAATTCAGCTTTTTGCGGCGATCAATTTAGCCAGATTTTCGATCAACTCGTCCTTTAGTTTTGCGCCTTTAATTAGATAAAGATTCGCGCAATCGTGTTCGCCGTTTGCCGCTGTCTGCTGTTCGAGACCGCTTAGAATAATCAGCGGCACGTCTTTAAAATTTTCATTTTGCCGCAAAATCCGGCATAAATCGTGTCCGGTCAAGTTCGGCATCAAAGCATCGGTAACGACCGCATCGAAAATTTCAGTCAAGGCGATTTGCATCGCTGCCAAACCGTCTTCCGCCGACGCGACTTCGTAACCGGCTCTTTGCAGAGAGATTTCCAAAAAGCGACGCATCGCGCTGTCGTCTTCCGCCAGCAAAATTTTCGGTTTAAGAGAATTTTTTCCGTTCATCGAAGGATTTTCGCCGTCTGACATTTTCCGCGTTTATCTGTTAAAATGATTATCGGTTCGTTGTGAAGTCAGATTTAAGACTATGAAATAAAAGCGTCCGTTGTCAATTTATATCCGCTAAATCATTCACAACAAATAACTTTTTAAGATGTACGAATTTGCCGTTGCGCCCGCGATCACGCAGTTGAGACGACCGGGCGTTTTAATTTCAGAAGTAGCACCGGAAAGTTTGGCGGAAGAGTTGGAACTCGCGCCGAACGATAGAATCGTGCGCGTCAACGGGCGCGTCGTCCGCGATTATCTCGATTTTCGCTTTCAAACCGCCGGTGAAACCGACTTACTTTTGCAGGTCAAAAAGCTGTCAGGCGAAACGTGGGAAATCGAAGTCGAGCGCGAAGAAGGCGAAGATTTCGGCTTGATGTTTGAGCAAATCGTCCCGCGTCAATGCGCCAACGAATGTCTCTTCTGTTTCTGCAAAGGCAATCCGGCGGATGCGAGACCGTCGCTTTTTGTCCGCGACGAAGACATCCGGTTATCGTTTCTCTACGGCAATTACACGACTTTGAGTTCGATTACCGACGACGAAATGAAGCGCATCGTCGAGCAGAGATTGTCGCCGCAATACGTCTCGGTTCACGCGACCGATTTAAAAACGCGGGCGTATCTTTTGGGTGTTGACGAAAAACGCGCCGATATTTTCGGGAAACTGAATACGCTGCTCGATAATGACATCGAAATTCACGCGCAAGTGGTTCTCTGTCCGACGATTAACGACGGCGAGCAATTGGAGAAAACTCTGCGCGATTTAGCCGCACATCACCCGAAGGTCATCTCGACGGCGGTCGTTCCGGTCGCTCTGACGCGCTATAACACCGACGAAAGATTAATCCGCGTAACGCCCGAATTCTGCCGTCGAACGATTGCGGAAGTCGAAAAACTGCAAAAGGAATTTCGCAAAAACTTGGGCGTAACCTTCGCATTTCTCGGCGATGAAATTTATCTCAAAGCCGGTTTGCCGATACCGAGCAGAAAGCATTACGGCAACTATCCGCAGATCGAGGACGGCGTAGGAATGATTCGCTCTTTTACGAATTCGTTCGAGAAACTGCTAAAGAAATTGGCGAGTCGCAGAGCCGCCGAGACGCAAAAAGTATCGTTAGAACCGGCTGCGTTAGCGGCTGGTTTCGTCGCTCAAAATGTGCGAACGCATTCTTTGGCGATAATGCCCGTAATCCAAAATCCAGAACCCAAAATCCAGAACCCAAAGTTCCTTCACGGAACAATTTTGACCGGCGAAATGTTCGCCCCCGTTTTGGCTGAACAAATCGAAAAAGTTAATAGTTTAATCGGTTCAAAATTGAAAGTTCGCGCCGTGCCGAATTTGTATTTCGGCGGCGATGTCTCTGTTGCCGGACTGTTGACCGGCAAAGACTATCTGGCGATTCGGGATAAAATCGAAGGCGATTTCGTCATCATCCCGAAGCACACCATCAAATCGGACGAGCCGATTTTATTGGACGGAATGAGTTTTGATGAATTAAAAGCCAACTTTCACGTGCCGGTTTACGATTTTGACACGGAGGAGTTGCTGAAATTTATTTTGAACGGCGAAAACTGAATCGAACCGAACTTTTGTATAAAACAAAGCCGCTGCTTCAGGTCGAGGCGGCTTTATTTTACGCTGGATTCTGCTCGATTCAAATTATTCCGAGCGGCTGCAGAGGGCGCGGAGCCGTGCCGCCGAAAAACCAGCTCGCGCCGACTTTCAAACGGTGATGCCACGTCGGAAGGCGCGATGTATAAAGGGCGAACCGCGCGTCTCTGGCAATCGCCCCGCTGATGACGTTGTTGCCGACCAGCAGCGCGGCATTCTGAGTTCCCAGACTCAACGCTTCGCCGAGTTCTTCAAACTGCTTTGTTTTCAATTGTTTGCCTTTCAAAAACGCTTTGATATTATCAGCTAGAAGCGCGGATTCCTGATTGGCGAGCTGCGCCGTGCCGGGCAGAGTCGGTCCGACTGCTTCCAATTTGGCGATGTCGCCGAGCGCGAAAACATTCTCGAAATCCTTGACCTGCAAAGTCGGGTTGACCAAAATCAAACCGTCTTTGTCTTTCGGCAAATCCAATGTTTCGATCAGCGGATTGACTTTTACGCCCGCCGTCCAGACGGTCGCTACGGTTTCGGTTTCCATCTGTTTGCCGTCATATTCGGAAACGATGCCGCGCGGTTTGACTTCGAGAACTTTAGTTTGAAGCTGCACGTCAATGTTGGATTTCAAAAGTGTTTTTTCGACGTAAGCCCGGGCTTCCGAACCCATTCCGGGAACTACGCGGTTGCTCATTTCATAGATCAAAACGCGCGGCGAACCCTGCAATCCGCGCCGTTTAAAAGCGTCGGTTAGCAAATCGGACATTTTCGTCGCCAATTCGACTCCGCTCGCGCCGCCGCCGACAACGGCGAACGTCAATTTTTCGCGGACTTCCTGCGGCGCGAGGTTCGGCGGAATCTCGTTCAGAGCCTGCGTCATCCGATTTCGCAGTTCGTCGGCATCCTCGATTCCGCGAAACGGCAGGGCGAATTCTTCCGCGCCTTTGACGTTCCAGAAATTCGTCGTGCCGCCGACCGCCAAAACCAGCGCGTCATAACTTATTAAATCATCCTGCGTCGAAATTTTTGCCGTCTGCTTCTGAAAATCAATGTTTTCGACCGAGCCGCGCACCAGCTTAATTTCGTCGCCGAACAATTCCTTATAAACCGGCGCGATGTGCCACGCTTCGACTTCGCCGCTCAGATATTCGTATAAAAGCGGTCGAAAACAAAAATGTTCCGTATCGCTGACCAGCGTTACGTCCGCGTTGTTCGCCAAATCCAATGCCGTAAAAAGCCCGCCGAAACCCGCGCCGACAATCAAAACCTTTTTCTTACTCATAAACTTTTCTTTTTTTGACCTTCGAGAAAACTTTCACAAACTTGATAACGTCAAAATTACGCTGAATTTAATGGAAAGTCAAAGAATTGAAATCTAATTTTTCGCCGCTGTTTTGATCGTCAGCAGCGGAGTTTATTTGACGACGGACGGCGGCAGACATTTTCGCCGCCTATTTTCACTTTGCCGAATCCTGTTTGCCCTGTAAATCGCGCTGCACGAATCGCACCATTCGTCGAATTTCTTCTTCGGTCAATTGATTTTTAAATGCCGGCATCGGAAGTTTACCTTCCTTGATTTGCAGGTAAATTTCCTCTTCGGTTTTGGTTTCCGCGTCGCCGTAGCGAAGAGAGGGAATTAATTTGCCGTCCATTTCCTTGCCGTTGGCTTCTTGTCCGTGACAAATCGCGCAGTTTTGACGAAACAACGACGCTTCGTAAGATTTACTGGCGGCGATGTTGTATTCATTGCGTTTTGCCGCGCTGTTTGAACAGGCGAAAACGCCGAAAGCGGTAAACAAACACAACGCGAAAATCTTGAATTTAGATTTCCAAATCTGAACCTTAAATTCTGAACTCACTTAATCGCTCCTTCAATCGGACTCGATGCCGAAGCGTAGAGACGTTTCGGCATTCTGCCCGCCAGATACGCCAATCTTCCGGCTTTGACGGCATAATTCATCGCCGTCGCCATCTGCGCCGAATCTTTCGCTTCGGCAATCGCCGTATTCATTAAAATCGCGTCCGCACCGAGTTCCAACGCAATCGCGGCATCGGACGGCACGCCGACACCGGCATCAACTATGATGATCGCGTCGGGCAATTGTTCGCGCATAATTTTCAGATTCGCCGGATTTTGAATGCCCAAACCCGAACCAATCGGGGCGGCGAGCGGCATCACGCACAGACAGCCGGCATCGAGAAGTTTCTTCGCCATAATCAAATCGTCCGAGAAATACGGCATCACGATAAATCCCTCCTTGACGAGGACTTTCGCCGCTTCGAGCGTCTGCTCATTATCGGGCAGAAGCGTGATTTTGTCGCCGATGACTTCGAGTTTGATCCAATTGGTTTCCAACGCTTCACGCGCCAGTCTCGCAGTCCTGACCGCGTGTTCGGCATCGTAGCAGCCAGCCGTATTCGGCAAAATCTGCATCTGCGGGTTGAGATAATCCAAAAAAGATTCGACTCCCCGGTCAAGCGGAACACGATTAACCGCCACCGTCACCATCTCCGCGCCCGAAGCCGTGTGCGCGTCCTGCATCTCCGTAAAAGAACGATATTTTCCCGTCCCGATGATGAGACGTGAATTAAAAGTTTTCCCCGCTAAGTTAAATAAATCAGTCATAAATACAATTACGAATTTCAAATTACGAATTACGAATAAATACAATCTTAGCAAAAATGCGGGCAAAAGAAATGCGGGTTAAAATTAGAAAATTTTAACCCGCATATTCGTAATTCGTAATTTGAAATTCGTAATTGATTTATCCGCCGCCGACAAAATGGACGACTTCAATGCTGTCGGCATCTTTGATTTTGATGTCCGCCCAATCTTTTTTGCGGACGACTTCCCTGTTCAATTCAATTGCAATTCGCTCGGACGGCAGCGCGAGCAGTTCGAGCAGTTCCGTAAGATTTATCTGTTCGGCAACGCTTTTCGCTTCGCCGTTAACCGTAATTGTCATCATCAACAAATCTGCAATCTAAAATCTGAAGCCTGCAATCTATTTTATCCTTGCCGAATAATGCGCCGCAATTCGACTTCTTCGCCTTCGCTCATCACTTTTATCAAGACTGCCGCACGTCCGGCTTTAAAGTGCGGCAATTGCAGATGAATCGTCGCCACGCCGTTACTGTCGGTTTTGGCGTGAAAAATCAGCGGTCGGAAAGTCGAGCCGACCACTTTGACAAGGATTTGCGCCCCGCTCAAACTCGCTTCCCGGCTGCCGCGCCACACCAGCAGACTGATTGTTTTGCGCTCGCCGCCTTTGAAGCTGACATCGCCGAACAATTCTATTTTTATTTTATCGTCAGTCGTTTCGGCTTTCGCCAAATCATTGATGATTTCCACCGCTTCGGCGGGCAGAATCATTTCTTCCTCAAAAGTTTCAACGAATTCGCTCGCCGGTTCTTCGACGATTTCCAGCGGAATGTCCCAAACCGCGTCGTCGAAAGTGAATTCTTCGACTTTCGGAGGCTCAAATATAGTTGATTTTCTTTCGAGAATCGCCGGCATCGGAATTTCTTCAAATTTCGGTTCGGGCGGCGCAATGTTTTTCTTCTCGGAGACTTTAATTTCTTTCTGAGCGATCAATCCTTTTTTGCGCGATTCCGATTCTTTCATCGTCATTCGCTTTAGGTCTTCGAGTCTGCCCGCCCGAATCGCGCCGCACATCAGTTTGTGCTGTTTTTTCAAACGGTCGGCTAAATCCTTTTCGTCGAAATCGCCCGCCAGCAAATCATCGTAAGGCGAACGCTTGCTCGCTAAAATTGTCCCGCGATCATAGACCAAAGTCAAAATGAGCGGCGCGGCAACTCCTTTATCTTCAGTCTGGACGTGATACGTTACGCCTTCATATTCGATGTCTGTGTTGAAACCTGTAATCACGGTGTTGACAAATAAAATCGGCGAGAATGAATAGCGGCAGATTTTAGGCTTTACCAGCTATTTATGAAACTAACACACGCCTTCGACAGCGGTCAATAAATAAAATTTTGTTTGAGGAATTGACGATTATTTTGGCAGTTTTGGTTAATCAGCAACTCTTAACAATCACGTCTTGACTCTGATTTCGGCTTACCTTACGATTTAATTGTGATATAATTCTCAATCTAAAAGTCGAAAACTTTTATAATAAATTTATATTTTTCGACGCGAAAAATTATCACATAAAGTTGGTAAAAACTATGTCTGAATACAACATATTCGATTATGCCCCGATTGCGCTGATGTTTCTGGTCGCCTTCGGCTTCGGAGCCAGCCAGTTGCTCGTCACGCAAATCATCGGACCGCGCAAACGAACCGCCGTCAAATTGATGCCGTATGAATGCGGCAAAGACCCGGTCGGCTCGGCGCGTGATAGATTTTCGATAAAATTCTATACGGTCGCCGTGATATTTTTGCTGTTCGACATCGAAGTTTTGTTTATGATTCCGTTCGCCGTCGCCTTCAAAACGCTTTTAGCGGAAGAAAAAATCAGCGGAGTCGCCTTCGGAACGGTCGCGCTCGTGGAAATTATGGTTTTCATTTCCACTTTAATCGTCGGCTATATCTACGTCTGGAAAAAAGGCACGTTCGATTGGGGCGTTCAAGCCCGCGTCGAAGCCCGCGCCGAAGCGAAAGATTTAATCAACAAGAAAAAACAGCGTATCGAAACTCTAAAACGGGCGGCATAGTCGGCGGCAAAAATTTTTCAGTCATCTCAAACGCGAAGTTTGAAATCTAAATTAACATTATGGGTTTAGAAAATACATTATTTGAATCGCTGCCGGACGTAATTACGGTGAAACTTGATGCGGTCATCAATTGGGCGCGTAAATCTTCGATGTGGCCGGCGACGTTCGGCTTGGCTTGCTGCGCTATTGAAATGATGAACAGCGTTTCGGCGCGAAACGATTTGTCTCGTTTCGGGGCGGAAACTTTTCGGGCGAGTCCCAGACAAGCCGATGTGATGATCGTTTCCGGTCGGGTTTCGCGCAAAATGGCTCCGGCTCTGCGCCGAATTTACGATCAGATGCCCGAACCGAAATGGGTGATTTCGATGGGCGCGTGCGCCACTTCCGGCGGCGTTTTCGACAATTACGCGATCGTGCAGGGCGTGGATAAAATCGTGCCGGTTGATGTTTACATTCCCGGCTGTCCGCCGCGCCCGGAAATGTTGATTCACGCGATTATGATGTTGCAGGAAAAGGTTATGAACGAATCGGTCAAAGACCGGCGCGATACTTATGAAGAAGAATCGCGCAGATCACTCGTTCCCGGAACATTGCCGGTAACGGTCGGAACAGCCTTGGAAGAATCGTCGAAAACCGCTTCGAGCCGTCCTTACACGACGGCTTCAAAGCACGAGAAAAGACGTTCTTCGTAAAAGAATTGAGCGGTGGAAACTTAGAAATTAGCCGCTCTGTAAAATTAGAAAAATATGACTGACACGGCGATTTTATTAAAATACACGGAAGATTTGAAAGCGGAAAATCCGATCTGGATAACTGATTTCAAAGTTTCGTATGGCGAGTTGACGATGACCGTTCCGCGCGAGTCAATCGTTGATGTTTGCTGGGTTTTGAAAACGAAATACGATTTTAATATGCTCGCCGATTTGTGCGGTGCAGATCGCGGACCGGAAGAAGACCCGCGCTTTGAAATCAATTATCATTTGTTTTCAACCAAACATCACAACCGCCTTCGTCTGAAGGTTTTGGTGAGTGAAGACGAGCCGAATGTGCCGACGGTCGTTACCGTCTGGAAAACGGCGAATTGGCACGAGCGCGAAACTTACGATTTGTTCGGCGTGATTTTCGACGGTCATCCTGACTTGCGCCGCATTTTGCTGCCGTCCGACTTTGACGGACACGCCTTGCGAAAGGATTATCCGTTGCGCGGCTACGAGCCGTATAGTTTAACCTAAACAGTCAACAGTCTTCAGTGAACAGTCAAAAAAACTGGTAACTGATAACCGATAACCGATAACTGATTTTATGAGTGTTGCAGTAGAAAATATATCAAACAAATTTGAAGTAGTTGATCAGGCGTTGGATTCGCAGATGACGCTTTCGATGGGACCGCAGCATCCTTCGACGCACGGCGTTTTGCGGCTCGAACTCCAACTCGACGGCGAAATGGTCATCAAAGCCGTTCCCGACATCGGCTATCTGCATACGGGAATGGAGAAGCTGTTCGAGTATAAAAAATATCAGCAGGGCATCGTCATCACCGACCGGATGGATTATTTGAATCCGCTCGGCAACAATTTGGTTTACGTGATGGCGGCGGAAAAATTGTTGAATCTAGAAATCCCTGAACGCGCTCAGACGATTCGCGTTTTATTCTGCGAACTTCAGCGCATCGCGTCGCATATGGTTTGGCTCGGAACGCACGCGCTCGACCTCGGCGCGATGTCACCGTTTTTCTACTGTTTCCGTCAGCGCGAAAAGATTTTGAATTTAATTGAAGCCGCGTCGGGTGGTCGAATGACACCGAGTTATTTTCGCATCGGCGGTTTGATGATGGATTTGCCCGCCGGTTTTGAACGCCGCTGCCGACAGTTTCTCGAAGATTTTCCCGCCGCGCTCGATTTGCTGGATACGCTCATTACCGGCAACACGATTTGGCAGAGCCGGACAAAAGGAATCGGCGTGATTACGGCGGATGAAGCGATTGATTGGGGTTTGACCGGACCGTGTTTGCGCGGCAGCGGCGTTGACCTTGATTTGCGCCGCGACAATCCGTATTCCGGCTATGAAACTTACGATTTTGAAGTCCCCGTCGAACGCGACGGCGATGTCTGGGCGCGTTTCAAAGTCAGAATGCGCGAACTCGTCGAGTCTTACAAAATCGTCCGACAGGCTTTAGACCGTCTGAAACCGGGACCGATTAAAGCCGACGCGCCGAAAGTCGTGCTGCCCGACCGCGACGATATGCGAAAACATATGGATTCGCTGATTCACCATTTC
>JAYVGL010000027.1:0-22100 GCA_043772175.1 Pyrinomonadaceae bacterium
AGTTCGGTGATAAAACCCATCACGTCGGGAATGTGTTCGACCGTGTGGCGCGAAATAATAAAATCGAATTCGTCATCGGCAAATGGATACGGCAACACGCCCAAATCGTGAATCACGTCGGCACTCGTGCGCGGGTTGTAATCAAGTCCAATCGCGCCTTCGTATTTATTGCTGCCGCAGCCGACATCGAGAATTTTCATACTTAATTTTTATCACAAACGCCGCGCAAAAGTTAAAAACGCAAAAGCCGACAAATTAAATTCGTCGGCTTTTAAGGATCAAGTTTAATTCTAAGCTCAAACAATCATTTTCGGATCGGTGTCATCTTCCTCAATTCTCGGTTTATCTTCAGCACTCGGCGGTTCTTCGACGGGCGAAGGCGGAATTTCGTCGGGCGGCAACGGCATCGAATCGTCCGGTTGTTCGATGTCGGAATTCGGGTTTCTGCCGTAGCCGTCGTCGGTTTCGGGCGAGTTCACGTCCGGGTTTGGAATGTTTTGAATGTCTTGCATAAATCGAAAATCTCCTTGTCTATAAAATTTGTATTTCGGACGATTGCAAAAGCCGTGCCTGTATCAAATCAAAGCACGTTTTTCAAAAACCGGACAAATGTAAATCACTGAATGAGAGCGATAAATAAAACTCAAAAACGTCGCTTATTACGGACAGGAGAAATCAATTTTCGTTATTGTCTTCCAACTTTTGCCGCTGTCGGTTGTTTTGTAAATTGCGTTTTGGGAAGTCAGCCAGCCGTTGGTCGAATCCGTAAAATGAATTTCGTTGAAAAATCTTTCCTCACCCGGCATCTCGAATTTGTTCCAAGATTGCCCGCCGTCGGTTGTGCTTAAAACAGTCGGAATATTGCCTGTAACGTCCAATGCAGATTTGTCCGGGTCAATGGTTGCTCCGGCTAACCAGCCTTGCGCGGAGTTCAGCCAAAACACTGATCTAGTCTGAAAATCCTTAACACCCGGATCAACTTTTGACCAACTTTCACCGGCATCAGAGGTGACGAATAATCCGTAATACGCATCGCTTAACCAACCCTTCCGATTATCGAGAAAGTGTAGAGCTGCGGTCGAGTCGCGGGTTTGAACTTTACTTTTTTTCCAGTTTTGTCCGCCGTCCGCCGTCCGCAAAATTTGCAGCGAAGATTTTTGCGAACCGCCTACGAAGATGATTCAACCGTGCAAATCGTCGGTGAAAAACATCTCGTGCGGCTGTTCGGTTACTTGACTTACTCTTTTCCAACTCTTTCCGCCGTCCGTCGTGTGGAAGATATTAAACACTTCGTGCAGCCAGCCGTTAGTCGCGGAAGTAAATTTAATTTCCTCGATGCCGATAAAATCCTGCTCTTTCAGAGTCTTAAACGAATAAATCTGAGTCCAGTTTTCTCCGCCGTCGGTCGTTTTCCAGACGTTTTTGTCGTTGTCGGTGAGCCAGCCGATTTATTCGTTAAAGAAATCGAACGCTTCAAAATATTCGGCGTTTTTCAGTTGAAACTTTTTCCACGTTTTTCCCGCGTCCGCCGTCGAGTAGATTTCGCCGAAATGCGTGATGACCCATATTTTGTTCGAGTTTATAAATTCGGCACGAACGATATGCGGATTCTTTCTCGTCTCAACTTGGCTCGACTGCGAATCAATTGCCGGGGCGCAGATTTTAATAATCGCCGGTCGGTCGGCGTTTTGCGCCTGAACAGTTTGATTCGCCGAGCCGTCAATCTTTTGACAACCCGCCGGAAAAAATGAAAACACTAAAAAAAATACGGCTAGTTGTTTCATATTTTTAACCTGCGGTTTTAGCAACCTTCTGACCTAGAAATCCAGTCCACAAAATATAGTCGTTCCAACCGGCATCATAACCGGCGGGGTCAGCACCGTGTCCGGTCAAAGTATATAAATGTCTCGCTTCGTGAAGCAAAATCAAGGCTCTCATCTGATCTTTGGTAATAAAATGAATTTCTTTAGTAGTTGCCTGAATAAATGAGGCAACATTTTTGACGTTATCTGCAAAGAAAGGATTTGAAACGAGAATGGTTTCTCTGGCGGCAAACTTTACGGTGGTCGTGTTGTAAAAGTCGTTTCCGTCAAGAACAGCGTGAGCCAGCATCTGGTCTTTCGGATTTGGCGGCACGAAATGGATTATCTGTCGTTTTCTGTGGATTAGAGTAAGCAAAGAACCCACGTTTCCGCTACCGAGCAAGTTGCCTGCTCCCAGTGGTTGTATAAATTTCGCAGTTCCTCGTTATTATCCCAAGCCTTAACCGCTTCATTAACGGCATCGGTAATCATTCTGTCTAAATTTCCGCGTGCTGATAAAGCCCTTGATCCATTTTTGATATTCATATTGTCGGTTGATTTGTCTGCCGATATATTTACGTTGCGTTCTGTGAAAATATCACGCCGAACCTGGTGAAGTAAAGAATTTCTTCTAGCTGTCGCCACCTGCTAATTCTGATTTTTGAGAATATAAGTCGTCGAATGTTTTTGCGGCAGCGAGACGGTGAAGGCGTTCTCCGAAGTCTGCACGTTTAATTTGCCGCCCGTGCGCTGCGCCGTTGCGTAATCGAGTTCGTGCATTTGATTGACGATTTCGCGTTTTCCGAGTGAAAAATGCGTTCCGCCGATCATTACGAATTCTTCCGGCACGTTTTCGCCCGCGCTCAGACGCGCCCAGAGAAAGCGAAAGTTCGTGTTAAAAATCTCCGTGCGGACGATTTGCTCGCCGTCAGCGACGACGAATAAATCCTGATAGCCGTGAAAATTGACGACGAAAGCGCGTCCGCCGCTGACTTCGACTTCGACGACTTCCGGCGCGTTTTCATCGTTTTGACGCGGCAGCAGAAAGGTGAAAAATTCCTGCGCTCCCGCGCCGCTCGACGCGAATTGCAGATGCGGCGCGTCGAATTTTCTGCCGTATAAATTAGAAATTGAGTTCGTTTTTTGTCGCCATTCGCCGTTGTCGCCGAACGTGAAAAGCCGCAAGCCGCTTTCCGTTTCGTCAACGAACGCCGTGCCGTTTTCCGCCATTTCAACTGTCGGATTTGCGCTCGAATCAAAATGAAAGTTCAATCGGTAATCGTGTCCGCCGGAAGTCTCGACGAAATCGCGCATAATCCAATAATCGTTTTTCAAAAACAAAACGCTCCGCGTGTGCGTCGCGGGCGCGTTCAAACGCTCGTAGCCGTCGTGCGAACCTTCAAAAAAATCGAAACGCGGCGGCGAAAACCAATTTTTCGGTTTCGCGTGCGCCTTCGTTTTCCAGCTAAATTTACCGCCCGCCGCCGACTGCGATTCATCGTCAATCGTTAAAGTGTTATGCGCTTCGGAGCCGCGAAAATAATCGCGCACTTCGGCGGATTCGTGATAGCTGTAAGTCCCCGAATCGGTCAAAACCGTTTGTCCGCCGACCGATAAGTTAATCGAAAGCGCGTCGGCGTGTCCGTGTCCGCCGGACAGCGCACCGATTTCGCCGCAGTCAATCAATAAAAAATTACCGGTTTCCGTCCAACCGTCGCGCATCACAAAATAGCCGCCGTTTTCAAACGCCGTCGAACTTTTGGCGGGCTTTTGCGTCGTCAGGTTTTCGTATTTCTCCGCGCCCGCCGCGCCCAACAGCCAGAGTGTTTCTTCGGCAAATTTACGAGCGACGAATTTATAATCGCCGCGCTCGAACAAAATCGCGTTCGTTGATAAAACGGCGCGGAAATCGTCGGACTTGACATTCGATGAGTGCGGTAAAATCCTGCCGCCGTCGTCGTCGCCGATTAGCGGAGTCGTGCCGTCGGGACGAGTAGCGGACATCAGAAAATCCACTAGCGATTGCAGTTTTGCGGCAAGTTTCGAGCGTAAATCTTTGTCTCCTGCCGCGTCGTTTAAAGTCTGTAAAATATAAAAATGCGTGTAGAAATCCGTCGTGTAACGCTGATACCAGGTTGACTGCTCGAAATAAACGCCGTCGGGAAGAATTTGCCGGTCGAGTTCGGCGAACAAAATCCGTCTTCCCGTCTCGCGCCAATTGCCCGCCGCTTTGAAAAACGAGAACTGCGTTCCCAAATAATAAAGTCCCAACGCTTCGCCCGTCAGATGCGTGTTCGGACTGTAATAAGTCGAGAGATATTTTTCGAGATGGCGACCGTGCAAATAAACGAATTTCAAGGTTTTCTGAAAAATTTCGGGCGTGAAGTTCGCCGCTTCCTTGAAAAAATTAAACGCCCAAATCCACGAAATCGCTCTGAACGAAACTTCCAGACTGCTCACCCAATTAACGCCGATGCCCGGTTGATTGGCTTCCATCCAACTTTCCAAATGCGAAACAAATGCTGCCGCGTATCGTTCGTTGCCGGTCAGCCAAAACGCCGCGCCGAGATCAAAAAAGTACTGTTGACGATTGAGTTCCCAAACGATTTTTTTGTCGCCCGTCTCCTCCGCGTCGAGTTCGTCGAATTGTTTCCAGTGTTTGAGCGGCGAGCGTTTGTTCGAGACAGGTTCGAAGTGCCAATCAACTTCCGCACCGAAATCCAAACTCTCAAATCCCAGCAGATCGAATTTTCCGGCGACGATTTTGTCGGCTTTTTCGACGATTAGACCCGCGCTTTCCGTGCCGAAAAGTTTTCTGAAAGTTTCCGTCGTCAATTCTTTCTGCCGGAAGGCGGGGAAAAAATTATACTCCGCGTCTTCGTAAAATTTGATGAACAAATCCGCCGCGTTCGGCGTTTCGCCGTCGAAAAATGAGTTGTCAAGCAAATCGAAAAACTCTTCGTCGGTCGGCAATTTTCCGCTCAAACCGAACTGTTCGGCGCGGGCGGCGACCATCTGTTCGCCGCGTGTCCGCAGTTCCGTCCAGCTTTTGCCTTTAAATTTTTTTAACGTATCGAGCGGATTTGCCATCGTTTCTGCTAACATCTCTCCGTCTTTCCCTACACGGCGGCGGATTTGCCGCGCTCGCTCATAATCGTTCGCAGACGGTAATTTCGGTAATCGTGCGGCGTTCCCTTTTTGCCGTCAATCGCCGCCGAAACGATATTGAACGCTTCTCGCGCCGACGCGAAATGAACCGAATAGTCGCCCGTTCTTTCGCCGTTTTCGATGATTTCCGAAAAAAAACGCCGCGCCTTTTCGCCGATACACGCCGATTGATCGGCATCGAAAAATCCGTGACAGTAAAGTTTGACGAAAACCCATTCGGGACGATTTTTCACCGTGATATTCGCCGACCGCCAACGCTCGAACCGCCCTAAGTCCGCCGGTTGACTATCAACTAACGCGCCGTCTTCGAGTCGCGGAATCGGCATCTTTTTAATGCGCCGCGTCCAGTTAAAAACCAGCGGTCCGGTAAATATCAGCGGTAATTGGGGCTGTTTTCCAGAAACTTCGACTTCGATGCCCTGGCGGTGCGGCATTTTTTCCGTTAGCGGCAGAGCGCATTCGTAGATTTTATTGATGATCGGAGTCTGCGTTTCGTCCGGCGCGGACGGCAAGGTAAAATCGGCGTAACAGCCGGTTTCCTGCAAAATCGCCAGTTCGTTATCCACGCCGCAGAATTTGCCGTTCGCCGAATTTCCGAGCGCGAGATTGCCGTGAACGAAAGCGTATTTCGGTTCGCCCGCTCCGTCGAACCGCGAAAGACATTGATGATCTTCGGCTAAAACATCCCGAAATTCGATTAATTTTTTTCGCAGATTCGCCGCCGTGTCGGGCTTTTCAACGCCGTGATGCAGGTGAATTTCGACTTCGCCCAAACCTTCCGCCTGCATCGCCGCCATCTGTTCGAGAATCTGAAAAGCGTATTGCTCCGCCGGATAAAAATTCGTGTGACGAAACTTCGTGCCGTCCGCATCAATCACGGCTGCGCCCGTTTTCCGTGCGAGTTTGTGATATTCGTCGAGCCGTCTGCGCTGCGTTTCCAAATCGTATCCGCCGCCGATTTTCCAAGCCGGTTCAAAATGATTGGCGACGGTGAAAATAATATGTTTTTTCGCGTCCGTCTCTTGGTCGAAAAAATTCGCGGCGCGATTGAACGGGTAACGCACCAGCCACGGCAGATTCGATTTTAATTTGGCTAAAATGTTGCTTTCGATTTGGCTCATTTAATCTTTGACAATCACGAACGAAGGCGTTTGCGCGTTCGTATCGGCGAGTTCGCGCTCGATTCGCAAATTGTTTTTCGCGCATTCGCTTTCGACGAACGCCTTCGTCTGAAAAACTTCCTTGCCCGCCCAAAAGCCTTTCGTCAACTGATCGCCGGTCGCCTGATGCCACAAACTTGCCGCCAGACAAATCAGCGGATACGCGATTTGTTTCGGGCGGCAAGTTTTCACGCGGTTTTTTAACAACGCAAAATAAAAAGCGGGCGCGTGTGTTTTCAAAAGAAAAACGCCGCCCGATTTCAAAACCCGCGCTACTTCGGGAAACGTCCGCCGGTTGTGCATATACGGCAGCGCGACGCGGCACAAAACAGCATCGAAACTCGCGTCGGCAAACGGAATTTTCTCGCCTGTCGAACGCACGAACGCCGTTCGATTTTTCAATCTGTCCGCGCCGAAAACATTTTTGACGACCGCGCCGAGTTCCGCCGCGTAATCAAGCCCGATACAAAAAGCGTCGGTTTGCTCGACGAACGGCAAAATATCCTGTCCCGCGCCGCAGCCTAAATCCAGAATCGTGCGCGGCTGTAAATCTTTCAACGCTTCGACCAGCAGGTTTTTCTCCGCCGCGTTTTGGCGCGCGTATTTATCGAGTGCCGCCCGCGCGTATTCTTTATAATTTTCAGCTTTCGTCGCCGTCATCGCTTCTGCATTAAAAATTTAACCGACCGCGTTTTCCGCTTTCGCGTCGCGCCAGCCCGCCGGATGCCGAACATTTTGATTCGATGCCAGTTCGATTAAATTCGCCGCCGTTTGATTCGCCGCCCAATCGCCCAGAAGTTCGATTTCGTCCGTTTGAAAATCGGCGATGCGCCAGCGGAAATCTCGCAGCGAATTCATCAGCAGCGAAATTTTCCGCGCATCGTAGCCGAGCAGAAAAGCTCCGACCCAATCCATCGCCGCCGCGTTTTCACTCGCCAAAATCAAACCGAGCGGCAGCGCGTCCGACGCGAGCGGACCGTCGCCCTGACCGGCAATCACCGCGTCGGAGATGTGCAGCACACGCCTTTGAACTTCGTCGCCGAAACTCGCGTCCACCTTGCCGTAAAGCAAAACGCGGTTCAAATCCAGACACATTCGCGGCACGGTTTCGTTGCCCGACCACGCGCCTTCAATGCCGGTCTCGTCGCCCTGCAATCGCATCACGCGCTCAAATTGCGTCCCGATGGTCGCCAGCATTCTGCCTTTGGCGGGCGATGTCGTCATATTTTGCCAATCGAAAATCGCCTCCAAACCGCGCTTTACGAGGTTTTTGTCGGGATAGCAATCGCCGCCCGCGCCCGCGTCGCCGATGCGGTGATGCGGCAGAAATTCCTTGTTGCCGTTGATGCCGACGAGATTTTTCAGCGCGTTCGTGATGCCCGCTTTTTTGTGCGTTTTCAGTTTCGGCAGATTGATGACGACATCGGCTTCGATAATTTCCCGCGCTACCAAATACTGATGATTGCCGGGCGAATGCGTTTTCGCCATCAAACGCGGATCGTAGCTCGTTACGCGAAACGAATTTTCATCCTCCGTCAAAGGTTCGAGCAAACTGTCTGCGCCGAGATTGAACAGCACGAAATTTTCCATTGCGCGGCGGTTTTCCTCCGCCTCGCGCACGCCGCCGATAAACCTGGAAACCATGCGGCGAAAATCAACGATGCCTTTGAATCGCGCATCTTGTTCGTGTAAATTTCGCGCCCATTCGTCGAGCTTCGTTTCGCGCAAAAGCGCGTCGAAATCGCAGCTTTGAACCGGCGCGTCGCCGACGATGACTTGCGCCGGATTTGCTTTTAAGACTTCGGCGACGACCGCTCTAATGATTGATTGGTGAGTAATGAGCGGCAGAAGTCCGTCTTTTCCCTGATTTTTGTGCAGGACGAAATTCGGTTTGACGAGAACTTTCGCGCCTTCTTTGATCGTTTTTCCGAACACGCCGCGCCTCTCGTCCGCCCAGCCGAGATGCTCCGCGCTCCGCCGAATCGCCGCCGCGATTTCGCTGTTATCATAATTCGACGAAGCGACTTTAACGGCGGAAACCCGCGCATCTTTGATTTGATTTTGTAACTCTTCCAGCATTTCCCGCTCTTTTTTGCCTTTCTTAATTTTTAACTTTTACTTTCTAATTTTTACTTCCGAGATTACGGGTCGCCATTTGTTCGCTTTCGTGCGCGGAATCGTCTCGACTAATTCTACATTTATCGTCAAGTTTTTCAGGTTTGCCGAAATTGTCCGCAAAATTTCGCGCCGGTATGATTCATCGAAATCGTCTTTCGGCACGATTTTTAAATTGACGCTGTAGTCTTCGTTTTGGACGAACATAAATTCGCGCACCGCCATTGACTTCAAAAAATGCGGCAGCTCCGCGCCCATTACCCATTTGCCGTCGGGCAGCCAGATGCGGTCGAGTTCGCGTCCGATGACTTCCTTTAAATAAAATGTCGGATGACCGCTTGCCGAATGGCGCGGAAACTTCCCGACATCGCCGACGCGGTAGCGAAGCATCGGCATCGCGTCGGCGTACAGTTTCGTCACCAGAATCGGCGAGGTCTCGGCGGTCGTTTCCGGTTCGAGCAACGCCCACGCCCAATCAATTTCGTAATCTAAATTTTCTCGCGGGTTCGTCTGAATCGCCGCGCCGCCGAAATCGCGCCCGCCGTAGCGTTCGTGAACCGGCTTGCCGAAAACTTCTTCGATCACGCGGCGATGTTCGGGAAGCAGTTTTTCCGCTCCCGTAACGAAACAGATGCGCGGATAGTTTTTCGGGCGCAGATTGTTTTCCTGCAGAAATTCGGCGAAATGTCCGAGCGCGGTCGCGTAGGCGACGATGCAGTCGGGTTTCCAACTTTCAAATTCGTGATGGTAACGCCCGAAAATTTCCGGCGAAAGGCGAAAGCAGTCGAAATGGCGAATGTTTTCGGCGAAATTCTTGGCGCGCATCCGCCAGTTGTCGGCGGCGTTCGGGTCGAGGTGATGTCCCCAGAAATACGCGGTTTTTGCGCCTGTCGGGACACCGATTTTCTCCATCGAAAAATCCACGCCGCTTTCCTTCCAGCCGCGTTCTTCCGCGCCGAGCCGGATTTCCGTCGGCGTTCCGGTCGAGCCGCCGGTCGCGTCTTTCTGCATCTGCTCTCGTTCGACGGCGCGGCTGAATAATTTTTCCTGTGCCGCGTGAACGTCTTCACGTTCTAAAACGGGCAATTTTGCGAAATCGTCGAAGCTGAAATCCGATTCGGCATCGAAATTTATTTTATCGAAAAGCTCGCGGTAAAATTCGGTTTCGCGGGCGGCGCGGCGAACGACGAAGCGCAAGCGTTCTAAAATCCATTCGCGCTTTTGCGCCTCGTTCCAATTTTGCGATTCGCGCCGAAATTTCATTCCGGCTTCGTAATGCTCGAACGTCGGACGCATCGAAGCGTTTCGCCGACGGCGAAAATGCGCTAACGGAACGAACAAATTTCGAGTTAAAAAATTACTCATTCTTCGTTTGAAAAGCGATTTTTGAGGTTTGAATCGCGCTGCGGCGTAAAATCCGGCTGATAATTTCTTTCGCCTTATTCTTTTCCCCGTCTTCGATGATGCCGAAAAAGCCGGCGCATAAAAGATAAATCGGCACGAAAATCAGCGCGGAAAACGCCAGCACCAAACCGCCCGCGATAAAATCAACCAATCCGTTTTTCGGCGCGGCGAAAATCGCCTGCGACAAATCCGCGCCCTGCAATAAAATTCGTCCGGCGAATTCCCGGTAAAATAAATAAGTAAAAAAGCCTGCCGTCAAACCGGCGGCGGCGGTTTTGCCGACGATCTCCAATCCGTTCAAATCGCGCCGGCGGACGTTCAATTTTTTCAAGATGACGGCGGTGAAAATTATCTTTTCCGTCAGAGCCGTAACGACGACGATGCCGATCATTCCGCGCATATCGAAGTGCTGCATTCCGTAATACAAAACCGTCGTCATCACCGGAAGAATCGAAAGCCGCAGCAACAGCAAATATCTGCCGAGTTCTTTGTAGGCGCGGACAATCGGGTCGGTTACCCAAATCCAAATCGGCAGAAGCGTCAGGTTGATGAGAAAAATCGGGACGCTTGCCGCGTAATCGCGTGTAAAAAGCGTCGTGATAAAAGTCTGCGCCGTAATCATCAAAAAAATGTAAATCGGAAAATAGAAAAACGCGAGCTTCTGCGCCGCCCGCATCGTCAGGCGAATGATTTCGGCGCGGTCGCCCGTCGCCTGCAAACTGCTGACGCGCGGAATCAGAACGGCGGCGACCGATTCGCCGAGCATCCCGATCAGCGGCAGTTGAAAACAGCCGATGGCGTAAATCGCAAATTCGGCGGGACTGAAATGATGGCTGACGAAATAGTTATGAACGTCGGTTTGCAGCGTCCACATCAAACCCGACAATCCGAACGGCAGGGCGTAAAACAGTTGTTCACGGAAAAATTTCGCGTCGAATGCCGTCCAAAAACGCGGGAAACGATTGCTCAAGTAAATAATTAAGATGACTGACTGCAAAAATGCCTGAACCATCGCCGCGTAAATAAGCGATTCGACCGAAGAAAATAACATCACCGCCAGTACCAGCAAAGCGGTTTTCGTGAACTGCGCGAGAATAATAAAAGCGGTTGCCATTCGCAGTTCCTGATTGGCGACGGCGACGGTTTCCAGAAAACTCGAAAATATCCAGAGCCAGATAACGATGCCGATTTTCGGCGCGAGCCGGGTGATTTCGTCGCTTTGAAAAATGTTGCCGAGCAGCATCGGGAATAGAAAAAGCAGGAGACAAGCCAGTCCGCCCATCACGAAATTAAAAAGCAGCGTGTTGAGAATCACCGCGCCGCGCCGCGCCGTTTCACGCGGCAGATAGTAATACGCGCTCATTCCGAAACCAAGGGTGAAAATGACGCTGGCGTTGACAATGATGAGAAAAGTCTGCCGGTAAACTCCCACTTCGTCCTTGCTCAAAAATCGAACGACCAGCAGCGGCAGCAGAAAGCTGAAGCCGAAGCCGACGATTTTGGCGAACAAAATCCACGCGCTTTGCGTTTTAAGAGACGTTTCCTTTGGCGGATTACCGTTCATTTTTTATCTGTCAGCCGAATTGAAAAATTTACCCCCGAAACTTTGCAGAGGTTTGTCGAGCCACGAATTTTGCAGATTTCTGCCGTAATAATATCCGGCGAAAACGACCGGCTGATTTTCGGCGGCGAGCGATTCGGTTTCGTCTCGTTTGATAATGTTTTTGATTTTAGCGAAAACTCCGTTCAGAGCGGTTCGATACGTCCAGCGCGGAACTCCGAACAAATGTGCGCCGTCGAACGGTTTGATGTGCGTGTCCGCTAAATACCTCGATATGCCGACTCCGAACAGCCAGCGGCGATAATAATTTTTGTCGAGCCGGTATGCCGGAACGTAATGATAAATAATCAGTTTCGGATAATAAATGCCGCGCTTGCCGCCGGTTAAAAGCCGGTCGTAGAGAACTTCGTCTTCGCCGCTGATAAAACCCTTGCCGCGTGCGCCGACCGTCTCGTCATACAAACCGATTTCCTTGAAAACGGAGCTTTTGAAAATTCCGTGTGCGCCCGTGACAATCGGTGTGCTGCGGTCGTAAACCCATTCTTCGTCGCCGAAGTCGCGCCAGCAAAGCACACCGACTTTAAGCGGCTCGCCCCAACTCGGCGGCTCGACCTCCAAACTCGGAAGAAGTTTTCCCCCGACGAAATCAATTTCGTCCCATCGCTCGCGGAAAACTTTTTCCACTTCGACGAACCAGTTTTCATCCACTTCCTCGTCGTCGTCAACGCCGCTCAAAATATCTCCGTCCGCACGATTAATTCCGCTGTTGAGCGCGAACGAGCGTCCCTGTTTTTCTTCAAACAGATATTCGAGTTTTATTTTCGTAAACTGCGGTTTCATTTCTTCGACGACCTGCGCGGTGCGGTCGGTTGAGTTGTTGTCAACTACCGTCACGACCACTTCAAAGTTTTCCGGCAGACGGGCGTTCGCCAGACTGACCAGCGTTTTCCTTAAACTTTCGTCACGATTATATGTCGGAATTATCACGTTCAATTTCATAATAAGTTCTTTTTCGAGAGTTATCGTTCGGCGTTATCCGGCGCGATAAATGAAAATTCTTCCGAGCGCATTTTCTCAAATAATCGGGCGGTCAGGCGCGGCGAGAAACGCATCAAAAAATTTACCGCAAACAGTTTCGGCGTGCGATGAATTTTGCTGGCTTCGAGAAGATGCGCCTTCGCGCCCGTGAAATCGCCCCGCACCAAACACAGTTTGCCTTTTTCGAGTTCGAAAGCGGCTTGATACAAAGCCGTTCGTTCCTGCCAAACTTTCAATTCCGCCCGGTCGAGATCGTATTTTTCACGAATGACGTTGAGGGCGAGCAGACTTCTTTCCGCCCGGTCAACATTCGTTCCCGAAAGATTGCCCGGACGCACCCGATATTTCAGTAAAACTTCGCGCTGATAACCGATTCGCACGCCGTTCTTCGCCAGTCGAAACCATAAATCATAATCCTCGACCCGCGAAATTTCGCCGTCGAACAAACCGAATTTTTCGAGTGCGGACTCTCTAAGAATCGTTCCCGAAGTAATGACATTGCATTCGGCACTCAGCAATTTCACCGTCGTTACCGCGCCGCTCGAAGGTGCGTTCTGCATAAAAGTTCGATTTTCATAAAGCGGCTCGCCGAAAATCAGCGCGTCGCAGTAAGCCATTTCAAAATCGTTTTTTTCGAGAAAACTTATTTGCGAAGCGAGAAAATCGGGCAGCCAAATATCATCGCCGTCCAGAAACGCCAGCAGATCGCTTCGCGCCAGACAAATCGCCGTGTTACGCGCTTTTGCCGCGCCCGAATTTTTCTGCTCGACGTAAATAATTTTATCGAAATACGAAGTCAGCGCGGTTTTCAAATCCGGCGTGTCCGTCGAACCGTCGTTCACCAGAATCACTTCAAAATCCTGATAGGTTTGCTCGAAGACGGAATCCAGAGTTTCCTTGATAAACGGCGCGATGTTGTAAGCCGGAATAATCACGCTCACTTTCGGAGAAGCCGCCGCGACTTTGCCGCCGATCTTCTTTTCGCCGATTCTTTTCAGGATATTCGGATAATCGGAACTTCTTTCTTCCATAACTGCGGGCGATTTCTAACACGTGAAAAATTCGATTTTGCCTTTTGTCTTTTGTCTTACGTCCTGATCGGCTCCCAACTGGCGTAGCGTTCGCCGCGCAGAAATTTGTAAAATCCGATGAGCGAAGCTAAGTTTGCCAGCACGAAATAAAGCGGAATCGCCAAAATTCCTAAGTTCACGCCGTTGCTTTCCAGAAACCAGCCGCCGAACGCCATCGCATAGAAAATTATTTGCAGCGCGAAAACGGCGGCGAAAATTTTGTCGGAGAAGGCGAGCGCGAGCGTCGAGGCGAAAATCGACAGCAGAAAAACCGGCACGGCGTAGCGCAGAAGTTTATGCGAGACGAGTTCGACGGCGAAAAATCCGCTGCGAAACGGATTCATCATCCGGCGGTTGCGCCACAAATCGGTGAAAGTCTGCGAAATGACGCGGACGCGCATTCGCATTTCCTTATCGGCGCGGCGGTTGGTTTCTTCGGTGCAGACGGCGTTCGGCTCGTAAATCGTCCGCAATCCCTGTTCGTAAATCACCGTCGCAATCAGAAAATCCGAACACGCCTCGGCATACATCGGCTGATAAACGGCGCGGCGCACAGCGTATAAACAGCCTGACGCGCCGATCAAAGAACAGGCGCGGCTTTCCGATTTTTTCAGGAAAGTTTCGTAACTCCAATAACTTTTCGCGCCCGTGCCGACATTGGAACTCGAATCGTCAACGTAGATCAGCCGTCCCGCGACGCAGCCGACGGTTTGATCGGCAAAGCTCGGCAGCATCTGCGTTAAAACGTCCGTCCGATACATCGTGGTCGCGTCGGAGAACAAGATTATTTCGCCGTTCGCCCGGCTTACCGCCGCGTTCTGCGCCATCGTTTTTCCGTGCCGTTCCGGTTGACGGCAAAGTTTTACGCCGTCCGCCGCAAAACTTTCGACGATTTCGTCGGTTTTATCGTTCGAGCAGTCCGAGACGACTAAAATCTCCAATTTTTCTTTCGGATAAGCGATCTGCAAAGTGTTTTCGAGTTTGACGCGAATGTCTTTTTCTTCGTTGTAGGCGGTGATGATAACGGTTACGTTCGGCTCGAACGCGGCTTTGGCGACCGCTCGCGGATAAACGCGACTGACCAGCCAGACCAGCAGCGGATAGCCGGCGTAGACGTAAACGAGCGCAACCGTGCTTGTCCAAAAAATAATTTGTGCCGCCCAGTCAATCATCGTTTTCAAACGGTTCGCAGAGCGGAGATTTTTTCCCGCCACGATTCGGCTTCGACTTCTTTTTTCAATCCTTTTTCGATCACGTAAATGCGCCGGAAAGCGACCGCGTATGCGACCAGATAATAAACATACCAGAGATATGCGACCGAACCGAAAAAGCTCGCCACCATAAAGGCGACGAGGCTGCCCTGAAAGGCGATTGCCATAAAATAATACCAGTCGCGCTCGCCCGCCGCGTATTGCGTATGCTCGATTGCGCCGAGTTTGCGGAGTGCGCTGACGATAAAAATAACATACGCCGTCAAACCCAGCACGCCGAGTTCCGAGGAAATCTGCGTATAGGAATTATGGGTCTGGAGTCCGTGCGGGCTGAATCCCGGCGAATTGCCGATGCCGATGCCCCACGGATTGCGAATCGAAACCAGAATCGAAACCATTAATCCGTCGCGCCGCGCACCGGCGGAACCGACCGGATCAAGATCAGGGAAGATAATCGAAAGCACCCGCAAGCCGTAGTTGCCGGGCGCAATCACCAGAAATATCGCGCCGCACACGACGGCGATAATCGAATACTTAATTCGTTCGGCGCGTCCGAGCTTCCAGACCAAAACCGCCGCCATTGCGACGAAAGCCAGAAACGCGCCGCGCGAAAAAGTAATCAGCATCCCGAACAGAAACAGCCCGCCGACTGCCAGAAAAAACAAACGCACGAAAAGATTCTTCGATGCCAGAGCCATTCCGACGACAATCGGGATCATTGTTACGAGCTGAATCGCCAGATCGTTCGGGTTGTTGAAAAGCCCGACCAAATCAATCGAAACGCGATAGCCTTCGGTTTTGAATTCGCCCTTCAAATAGAGACTGATCGCCATCAGACTGATGTAAATGCTGATTATCAGCGACAGCCAGACGAGCATCATCAAACGCTTTCGAGTGCGGACGACGTTGACCATCACGATAAACATCAAAACGGCTTTGATGAACGGATCATTAAAAGTCGCCCACGCCGTCGCCGGATTGCGGGCAATCGGCATCGTGATAATCGCCACGCCGACCAACGCCAGAATGCTTTTGACTTCCGTGCTGAGCATCGTCAGGGAGCTTTCGGCGGAAAGCTGCGTCGGAATGTAAATTAAAAGCGTCGCCAGCGCAATGACCAACGCGCCGCTTTGCAGAAAACCCAGACCCGGAATCAATTCATACGGACGATAAAAAACGAAGATCGTGAAAAGAAAAATTCCCGCGAAAGTGAAACTGTGTCCGCTGCGAATAATCCAATCGTCGGAAGCCAGCAGTTTTTCGCGGCGAAGCGAATGTTTTTTCTCTCTGTCCGCTTTCTGCCGCACCGAATGCGAACTGCTTTCATCTTCGACGGACGTTTCGAGAACGGGCGAAGGCGGCGCGGCGATTGATTCGGATTCGACTCCGGCGATTTCGGACGCGGCAATTTTCGGCGGAAAATTATTACCCGTCGAAGATTCCGCATCCTGCTTCGGTTTGCCGCCGGTTTTGCTCGAAGAAACCGACGCATAATCCTTCGCGCCCGTCTTTTTGACCGACCGCTTGAGCGATTCGTAATGGTGGTTTTTCGGTTTGCCGGAAGCCATTTTCTTTGTGAATTCCTACCTTCGACTGCAAAGTTACAATTATATTCATTCCGGGGCGGTAGTGCGAATATATTTTCGGCGGAGTTTTGTGAGAATCAAACAACGGCGGGTTGAACCGGCATCGAAAATTACTTCGGCGACAGATCAAAAAACATTGAGTTTAGAGCGTAATCAAACTCTAAACCCAAAGTGAAGCGTTCAAAATTGGCTGATAGTTCGGAGTTAACGGCGGCGACAGTCGGTTTATGATTTCAAACTGTGATTTCGACGGCTTTTTCAACCGTGATGATTTCGCGCACCGTCTGTTTTAAGGCTTTTTCAAAATGTCTGGCTTCGTTCACGCCGTTAAAGGAAAGCTGCTGCAAATTCGTTTCGATGCGCTTGCGGTAATCCGAGACCAGAGAGTCGGACACGCCGAGCATATCGGCGACTTCGAGCTGTGTTCCGCTGTCGGAAATCAAGTAGCAATGCCACAAAACGCTGATCATTCGAGTATATTGTTTCTCTTTGCCGCGCACCGATTTACTGAGATTCTGTAAGAAATTGTCCACGAAATTCGTCGCCGATAATTCGGCTTCGCGGCGCATCACGTTTTCTTCGGGCGTTTCGCGGTTGTCGGCGAAATCGAATTCCATTCTGTCGTCTTCGCCGTTGTCCTGCGAGCCGCCGACCGGAACCAGATAAATGTCCATAATCGGCAGCCGCGACATCACGAACGAACGCAGGGAACGGACATCAACCGGCGAATCAATCGCCTTGAAAACTTTGATAATCAGCTTTTCGAGTTCGACGTTGCTGATAACGATTTGCGCGTCGCCCGTGCAGCCGACCATCCGCGTATCGCGGCTCTGGAACGAGACGGCTTTGACGCGCTCTTCCATTTCCTGCACACTGCGGCGCGATTTTTCGTTCTTCCAGTCTGCCAAACCGTAAAGCCGGTCGGCGAGTCGGCGATGCACGTCCGGGTTATTTAAGTTGTCGAGACGCTTGAAAGTTTTGCTCGTCTGGATCAAAGTCGAAACGCGCCGCGCCAGCCGATACGATTCCGGGTAGCGTTTGCGGAGTTCGGCAGTCAGCATATTCGTCAGTTCGATCTGGCTGATTTCCGCTTCGATTTCCGCGTCCGACATTCCCGTATCGAGATAATGCTGGAAACGCTCCTTTCCCAATAACGCGACGAAAAGTTCCTGCGTCAAATCCGTGTAGGCATTGTGTTTGCCTTCTTCAACTAAAAAACCGGCGCGCTTGGAAGCCCGCACTAAAGGATGCGAACCGACAATTCGGTGAAGTTCCGTCCAGATTTGATTTACGTCTGATGTCTTGAGGCTTTCATTCCATTTTCCGACTTTTATTTGCCGGCGATGGACAGTTTTCGGCAGAATTTCCTGCTCTCTAATTGCGCTCATATTTTACCCTTCAGATTTTGTATTTTTTTTAGAAATTGATGCCCGCTCCGCTTTCGATGTCGGCGTAGAAATCTCCTTCCCGTTGGAGATACTGCATCCACAGCCGGCGAATTTTTCTTCCTCTAAACGCTTGAAAATGTTAGAGATTGTTAGAAAAAATTTTGTAAATTAACTCCGAGCAAGTGCAGTTAATTCGGTTGGCAGGTCGGTCGGACTTTTTATCTTTCCGACAACAAGTTAAATGTTAGCAATTATTTCCGATTTGAGCAACATTTTTTTATATCTTTTAATTGTGTTTAATAATTTCTATAAACGCAGTTATTTCAACATTTATGAAGTTAAATTTATTTTTCGGAAGAAGTTCTCTGAAAATAATTTGTTTTTTAATCGTTAAGTTTTGGAAGCAGGCGGGCATTACAGATTTATTTTTAGATGTAATAGACACATTTCCCGCTTTGTGAATTTTCTTTGTGAAGATTGGAAAACTTCCGTTTAATTTCAGAATATGGTTTCGTTAAAAATGGTAACTTTTTGTAAAGACGTAAATTGTCCTTCATCGCAGGAATTGCTCGCCTTTCAGGGCGGCGAAACTTCTCTAAAAGACAACCGAAAAATCGAACGGCATCTGGCGATTTGCGAATTCTGCGCTTCGGAGATCGAGTTTTATAAACACTACCCGCAAGCCGAAGAAACCGTTGCCAAGGTCGAAATCCCGCTGCCGCTTTTAGAGTTAGCCGAAGCACTTTTAGGCAACAAACACAAGGACTTCTCCACGCTCAACAAACTGCTCTGCGAACAGGAGAGCGTCAAAATCTAGAAGTGAAAAGTTCGAGCGAGACTTACTCCTCAAACCTTTCAGTTTTAGTTCTTCACTTTTCAATATCCTAACTTCCGCAAATCTCGTCAATTGCTTCTTCGTATTTCTCGTCAATCACGCCGCGCTTGATCTTCAGCGTCGGAGTCATTTCGCCCTTGTCAATCGAAAACTCGCGCGGTAATAAATAAACTCTTTTGACGCGCTCGTAATCGTTCGTCTCTCTGGTAAATTCAATCGCATCGCGCTGAACTCGTTTGATGATTTGCGGGTTTTCGCACAACTCTTCGCGTGAGCCTTCGGCATCAATGCCTTCTTCCTTCAGAGTTTGCTTAAGCGTTTCCCAATCCGGCACGATCAACGCCCCGACTTGTTTGCGACCGGAACCGACGGCGACGGCTTGCGAAACCAGCGGCGACTGTTTGAGAAGACTTTCAACCTGTTGCGGGGCGACGTATTTGCCGTTCGACAATTTGAACAAATCTTTTTTGCGGTCGGTGATAAAAAAGTGTCCGCCTTCGTCAACGTAGCCGACATCGCCCGTGTGATAAAAACCTTCTTCGTCAATGACTTTGGCGGTTTCTTCGGGGTTGTCGAGATAGCCGCGCATCACGTTTTTGCCGCGCACGAGAATTTCGCCGTCGGATTCGGCAATTTTCATCTCGATTCCTTCAAACGGCGTGCCGATTGAGCCGACTTTGTTGTCGTCCGGGCGATTGGCGCAGGTTACGCAGGCTTCGGTCATTCCGTAGCCCTGCAAAATCGGGATGCCCGCCGCCCAAAAAGCGTGGGATAATTTTTTTGAAAGCGGTGCGCCGCCCGACACGAAAAATCGAAGGTTTCCGCCGACACCGGTGCGCCATTTAGAGAACACGAGACGGCTGGCGACGGCGTGTTTCAAACTCAACATCGCCGGAATTGATTGGTGCTTGTCCTTGGCGTTCCAGTAGTCCTGCCCGACTTCCAAAGCCCAATCGAAAAGCGAAGTTTTCCAGCCGCCCGCCGCTTTCCCTTTTTTGACGATTTTGTGATAAACCTGTTCGAAAAGGCGCGGCACGGCAGTCATAATCGTCGGTTTGACTTCGCCCAAAAACGCGGCGAGATGTTCAAACGCCGCGCAGTAATAAATCGAAACGCCGTTTGAACAGAGAACGTAAAAAACCGTGCGCTCGAAAATATGCGATAAAGGCAGAACCGCCAGCGAACGGTCGGAGGTTTTAATCGGCAGAGCTTTCGAGACACCGATGATCGGCGTGATGAAATTTTGATGCGTTAACATCACGCCTTTCGGCTCGCCGGTCGTTCCCGAAGTATAAATAATCGTCGCCAAATCTTCGGCTTCGACCTGTTTCAGACTGTTTTCAAAAGTCTGCGAATCAACTTTTTCCAACGCTTTACCGCGATTTTCGAGCGTTTGATAAGTCATCGCCCGATTGTCGTCTTCGGGCAGCGCGTCGTCGTCGAAGAAAATCAATTTTTCCAGCCGCTCAACCGATTGAATGGCGTTTTCGGCGTGGCGGAAAATCTTTTTGCCCGAAACGAAAAGCATTTTCGCGCCCGAATCTTCTAAAATATAGCGAATTTGTTCGACCGCCTGCGTCGTATAAATCGGGACGTTAACGGCTCGCAAAGATAAAATTGCCAAATCGGTGAGCGACCATTCGGGACGATTTTCCGAGATAATCGCAATCCGGTCGCCGGCTTTGACACCCAAATCGGCGAGTCCGAGAGCGATATGTTTGATTTTTTCGATTACCGTTTCGCCCGAAAGATTTTCCCAGACATCGTTTATTTTATGACTGAGCGCGTCGCGTTTGTTGTGGCGACGAAATGATTCGAGACAAAAATGCGGAATCGTCTGCGGGAGATTTTCAAATCCGATTAAATTTTCAGCGACCATTGTTTAATTGTTTTCTCTTTTCTATCGGCTAAACCGAACATCCGGTATCGTAACATTTTCGTTACGCCGATGTCTTTCGATGATGAAAACGGACGAAGGTTTCGAGAAGAAATTCACGATCCGCAAGTGCCTTCAAGCAACCGATAGTAAGTTGCGCCGCTCAAACGCAAACCTATCCTGACTGACAATCAAACCTGATCGAAGTCTGCTTATTTTGAACGGCTTTTAATCGCGTTTTAACGGCGGGCGTGATTTCATCGGCAGGAAATGTTTTTATAAAAAGTCGAAACTCTTCAACGACACCGTTAACGTCTCCGCACGCGCAGGTTCCGTCCGTAAATTTCTCTTTGATTTTATCTATTTCTTCTTTTATGTCAGCAGCATACGCCGACGGATATTGTCTTCTGAATTGTTTCGCTCTCCCGTAAAGTCCGGTTAGAATTCCCTTTCCGTAAATCGTGCATCCGCTGTAATCGGTTTGCTGTTCAGTGCAAACCGACCACACATTATCGGGTTTGAGTTCACCCAAAAATGAAAAAAAAGCAACGCCCGCTTTCGTGCCAAACTTTTTTGACAGGTTTCTGAAAAAATCTGTTTCCGGTTTGACGAAAATAATTTCGTCCCGATTGACGACGAATCCTCTCATTTTCTTTTCGACCGAAGCGTAATCAGCCTCGTTCAACTTTTCCAGTTCGTCAAGTTTTTCCGCAACCAATTGTCCTTTTCGATAAACGGATTCAACGCTTTTTTTGCCCTTTCCTTTCTCAAAATTCTTGAGAGCGATAGAATACCGGTCGGCGCGTCCGCTTATTGAATCGTCTTGCGCGTCAACGTGCTGTAGCGCAAATACAAAGACGACGACAACTAAACTGAAAATCGTCAAAATTTGTTTTTTCATCGTTATTTAACTCCAATAACTGCGGTCGAGCGAGCGATAATTGATCGCTTCGCTAAGGTGATTTGAAAGTATATTTTCGCATCCTTCCAAATCGGCAATCGTGCGCGAAACTTTTAAGATTCGGTCGTGAGCGCGGGCGGACAAACCTTGTTTGAGCATCGCTCTTTCCAGAAGATTTTCGCTGTCCGCATCTATCGCGCAAAACTTGCGAATCTGCGTCGGCGACATTGCCGAATTCGAGAAAATTCCGTCGCCTTCAAATCTTTTCAATTGAATTTCCCGCGCTTTGATCACCCGCGCCCGAATCGTCTCCGAACTTTCGCCGACCGGAACGCCTTTGCCGCGCAACTCCTTAAAATTCACGGCGGGAACGTCTATGTGAATATCAATTCGGTCAAGGAGCGGTCCCGAAATTCTGCCGACATAACGCTGAATCTGCATCGGCGAACACTGACATTCGCGCTGTGAACCGAAATAACCGCACGGACACGGATTCATCGAAGCGACCAAGGTAAAATGCGCCGGAAAAGTCAAAGAAGTCGCGGCGCGTGAAATCGTTACTTCTTTGTCTTCCATCGGCTGCCGCAGAACTTCGAGGACGTTGCGGTCGAATTCCGGCAGTTCGTCGAGAAACAAAACGCCCAAGTGAGCGAGGGAGACTTCACCGGGTTTCGGAATTGAGCCGCCGCCGATCAGTCCGGCTTGCGAAACCGTGTGATGCGGATTCTTAAACGGGCGTTCGGTGATCAAACCGGTTTTTCCCGTCAAACCGGCGACCGAATGAATCTTTGTAATCTCCAAGGATTCTTCAAATTCGAGCGGCGGCAGAATCGTCGGCACTCGTTTGGCAAGCATCGTTTTCCCCGATCCCGGCGGACCGATTAAAAGGATATTATGTCCGCCCGCGCTGGCGATCTCCAGAGCGCGTTTCGTGTTGGCTTGTCCGCGCACTTCGGAAAAATCAACGCGATATTTATTTTCCCGA
>JAYVGL010000028.1:0-18920 GCA_043772175.1 Pyrinomonadaceae bacterium
GGTGTCTGGTATCTGAACCGGACGAGTGCCGGATTGACGGGCATCGGGTTCGGCACGGCGAACGATATGCCGACACCGAACAGTTTCGTCCGTTAGTCAGAAAGCGGCAGTAAAAAAGAGAAGGCTTCGCTTTTGTGCAAAAGCGAAGCCTTCTCTTTTTACTTTGTTCAGTTAAACTAACTGATGATTTTCCGGCATCAAAACAATCTCCGCCATCACGCCCTCGCCTTCCTGCGTTGCCGCAAAGAAAACCGCGTTTGCCGCCGCGTCAATTGAGAGCATTTTGTCGCGCTGGACTTTCATCGTGATGTCGTCCCAAAAGTTTGAGTCAACGCCGCCCAGGTGCATCAAGCTGAAACGAATGCCGAAGCGTTTATATTCCTGCGCCAAACATTTTATCATTCCCGTCAGAGCGTATTTCGCCGCGCAATAAGCGGAAGCCTGCATCATCGGTGCCTTGCCTAAAATTCCCGGAATCGCCACGACGCGCCCGAATTTGTTTTCCGCCATTTTCGGCAGAACCGCCTGCAAAACATTAAACGCGGTTTTCACATTCGCCGTCAAAAGTTTGTCCAAATCGTCGCCCGTCAATTCGCCGAACGGCTTCAAAATTCCCGCGCCCGCCGCGTGGACGAGATAATCAATTTTGCCGAATTTGTTGATTGATTCGTCAACCAGCGATTTGACATCGGCTTCAATCGAAGCGTCCGCCGCGAGCGTTAAAACTTCGCCGCCGATATTATTTAAAGCAATTTCAGCTTCCATCAATTCGGTTTCGTTCCGTGCGCTGATGACGACGTTTGCGCCCGCTTTGGCGAACAATTCCGCCGAAGCGCGTCCGATGCCGCGCGATGCGCCGACAATTAGTGCTGTTTTTCCTTCGAGATTCATAGGCTTGATTGTAAATTGTTTGCCGCCGAAACGCTTCGACGCGGCGGATTAGATGTCTTTATTTATTTGATTGGCAAAATGCTTTATCAATCTTCCGCGTTGAAACCGTTTACTGCGACCGCAAAATCACCAGCGGTTTCTTGAAAAGCACATCGAAGCTGGCGATTGCGCCGACGAGCATTACGAGCAGTGCCGTGATTAAAACGCCGAGAATCGTCAATTTGTAATCGAACTCCCAGCCGATGTCGAAAACGTATTTCGACGCGGCAAACGATAAAAGCGTCGCAAAACCTGCGCCGATCACTCCTGCCAATAATCCCAAAAGACCGTATTCGGCAAACAAAATCGCGGCGAGCGTCGGGCGTTTCGCGCCCAAAGTTTTCAGCACGGCGTTTTCGTAAATTCGCTGCGATTTCGTCAGCGCAATCGAGCCGACTAAAATCAGCATTCCGCTGACGATGACGAAGCCGCCGACGAAGGAAATCGCCAGCACGAAATTATTGACAAGTTTCTGCACGGCGGCGACGACTTCGGCGACATCGAAAATCTGGACGTTCGGAAATTCGTCAATCAAATTTCTCTGCAAACGGGCGCGGTCGTTTTCAGGCAGTTTTTTCAAAACCGTAGCGACGAAAGTCTGCGGTGCTTTTTCCAGAAAACCGGGACGAAAAACGAAAACGAAAGCTGTCCGCGTGTTGCGTAAATCCAGTTTGCGAATGTTCTCGACGCGGGCGTTGATTTTTCTGCCGGAAATGTCGAACGTGATCCAATCGCCGACTGCGACGTTCAGACGGCTCGCCATATCCTGCTCGACGGAAACCTGCGCTTCGTCGGACTTTAGTTCGCCCTGCCACCAATTGCCCGCCAGAATTGATTCGTTTTCGTCCAGATTCGGGCGATAGGTTACGGCGAATTCGCGCCCGATTTGCCCTTGTTGCTGGCGGACTTCGCGGCTGGCGAAATCGAACGCTTCGCCATTGACTAAGGAAATACGGGCGCGAATCGTCGGAACGACCTGCACGGCTTCGCTGGTGGCGGTTTCGACGATTGATTTTAATTTATCAATCTGGCTTTTCTGAATGTCTATAAAAAAAAGGCTCGGCAGTTTCTGATTGCGCGTGAAATCGAATTCGCGGACTAAATTCGACTGCAAAGACTGCACGCCCAGCACGACGAACGCGCCCAAACCGACGGCGAGCAAAATAACTCTGGTTTGATTGCCGGGACGATACAGCGAGTTGACGGCTTGCCGGATCGAGAACGAGCCGAAGTTTTTGACGCGCCGCAAAAGTTTAGTCAAAACAATCGCCGCGAGATACAAAAACGCCGAAGTAAGACCCAAACCGACGAGAAAAATCGCGCCGACTTTGACCGAACCGGCTTGCCACGCCGCCACGCCGAGCAATCCGATTAGAGATGCTGCGCCGAAAATCAATTTCAGAGGGTCGAGCCGCCGCATTTTTTCGCCCGCTTCATCACGAAGCAACAGATTCGGTTTAATCGTTCTGACTTGCAAAAGCGGCAGTGCGGAAAACAGCAGAGAGATTAAAACGCCAAGGAGAATTCCCTGCCACGCGATGGAAAAATTAACGGCGTAACTCATCGCGGCGGGCAAGGCATCGGCGAATCGCCAGCTCGCAAACCACAAAAAAACCTGCGCCAGCAAAACGCCGAACAAACTTCCGATCAAGCCTAAAGTCAGAATCTGCAATAAGTAAACCGTGATGACGGCGTTGCCGCCCGCGCCGAGACATTTTAGAACGGCGATGGTTTTGCGCTTCTGTTCGACGAAAACGCGGGCGACGTTCCACACGCCGACACCGCCGAGAACCAAAATCAAAAGTCCGGTTAAGGACAAATAATTTTCCGTTTTTTCAAACTGCTCGCTCAAATTCTCCTGCGTTTCGCGGTAGGATTGGACGGTCAAGGTCGTGCCTTTCAAAGTTTCGCGCAACGCTTTGACGACTTCGGTCGGATTGCCGGAGGTGCGGTAGAGAATTCGCCGCCGAACGCGCCCGCTGTTTCGGGTGATGCCGGCTTCGTCGAAGGCTTTTTTCTCGACGAAAACCCGCGAGCCAAGCCGAAAACCGTTTGCGCCGCCGCCGGGTTCTTCGTCGAAAGTGGCGCGAATCTGAAATTCGCCTTCGCCGATTTTGATTTTGTCGCCGACTTTGATGTTCAACTTTTCCAGCAGAATCGGAGCGACGACCGCACCGGAGTTTTCCAGCAGTTTAAAGTCGAACGGCACGCCGTCGGATGTTGTAAATTTCCCGACAAGGGGAAACGGCGGCTCGATTCCTTTGAGTTCGATAAAGCCGAAACCTTCGTTCGATTTATCAACGGGTCGCGCCATCGCCGAAGTTTCAATCGCTTCGTTGCGAGCTTCGACGAGGCTCGATTGTTTAATCACGGCTTCGACTTTTTCGACATCGGTCGGCGAAAAATCGTTGGTCGAATTAACGACTAAATCGGCGGTTAAAAGTTCCCGCGCATCGCCGCCGACGACTTTGCTAAGGTTGATTATCAGCGAACGCAAAGCGACGACCGAACCGACACCGATGGCGATGCACAAAAAGAAAAACAGCAGCCTGCGCCACGCCGAACGGATTTCCCGGAAAGTTAGATTTAAAATGAAGTTCATTCGTAATGCGTCCACATTCGCAGCAAGCGGACAATCTGCTGTTCTTTGTTCGCTTGATAAACCAGGCGATGCTGAATGTTAATGCGGCGCGAATAAACGCCCTGCAAATCGCCGACGAGTTTTTCATACGGCGGTGGATTTTGAAACGGGTTTTCACGCAAGATATTCAAGAGTTTTTCCACAAACCGCCGTTTCGCACTTTTTTCGCGTCCTTCAAAGATTGTTTTGAGAAAATCAAAGTTCAACTCAATTCGTTTCTCCCGAATCTTCGGCGAGTGCGTTTGAAAATTCATCTTCGCTCAAAAAATCCTCGTCGGGCGCGTTGATGTATTCGACGATTGACTCGCGCATCTGCGGAATCGAAATCAAATGAAGCGTTTCCTGCAAAGCGTTCCAATCTTCTTCGGAAAGCAAAACGGCGTTGTGCCGTCCCGCCGTAGTCAAAATCGGGCGATGTGTTTCCGCCGTTTCGTCAATCAAATTCTGAATGTCATTAACGGCTTCGGTCGCCGTGACGGTTTCAAACATATTTTGCCTTTTCCTCCGGTTTTTTGTCGTCGCTCAAAACGCGCCCGTCCTTCATTACAATCTGTCGCTGCGCCTTTTGAGCGAGGTGATTGTCGTGCGTGACCAGAACTAAAGTTACGTTATTTTTGGAATGCAAATCGGTCATCAAATCAAAAATATGCGAGCCGTTGCGCGAATCTAAATTTCCCGTTGGCTCGTCCGCCAAAAGAATTTTCGGCTGATTGGCAAACGCACGGGCGATGGCGACGCGCTGCTGTTCGCCGCCGGAGAGTTCGGTCGGGTAATGATGCCCGCGATTCGTTAAATCAACGTCAATCAAAAGCTGCGCGGCGCGTGATTTCGCATCTTTCAAACCGAGAATCTCCATCGGAATCAAGACGTTCTCGAACGCCGTCAAACTCGGAATCAGATGGAACGATTGGAAGATAAAGCCGATTTTTTCGCTTCGCAATTGCGCCAAATCGTCTTCATTCATCGCCGTGACGCTTGCGTCGTCAATGTAAATTTCGCCGGAGGTCGGCGCGTCGAGTCCGGCAATCAAACCCAACAAAGTTGATTTTCCACTGCCCGACGCGCCCGTTACCGCGACGAATTCGCCGTCGGGTATGACGAGCGAAACTGCGTCTAAAATTGTCAAATCTTCCGTGCCGGAGCGCACTGTTTTCGTGACGTTTTTCAATTCGATCATAAATTCTCAAGGATATTTTTCGACGAACATCGCCAACTCTTCGGCGAAATTCTCCTGCGCTTCTTCGTCCGCATCATCTTCGGACGGCATTGCTTCCAAAATCTCGTCGAGTTCGGCTTTCATTTCGTCAAACGCCGCGTCCGCTTCGTTTTCTTCGTTGAGCAGGCGCGTGTGAAAAATCCAGCCGTAAATGTTGCAGGTAACAGCGAACTCCGCCAGACTGCTTTCCTCTTCCAATGTAATGCGTGCGCCGCTTTTGTGTTCTTCATCGCGGACGATTGCGCCGCCGACTTCGCCGGACGTGCCGACGGAATAACCTTCGTCGTATTCAGTCCAATTAGTATGCTTTCTCATTTCTCGTTCGACAATTTCCCTCCATAACTGCAAAAACTTATGATAGCGTTTCAAAAACCGGCTAACAAGTCGGACGAAAACCGCATCTATCTTTAAGTTTTTTATTTGCCGTTTCCAATTCAAAATATGTTTAATTCGACTAAAGCAATCGCCATTTTATTTATCGTTTTCCTGGCTTCGATCTTCGCGGCGTGCGGCGCGTCGTCCGCCGAACAGCCGATAAATCAACGAGTTGACAAAAAACCGCCGGTCAATCTCGTCTCCGACAAACCGAAAATCGTCGCGTTCGGCGACAGTTTGACCGCCGGCTTCGGTTTGGCGGAAAAAGAATCTTATCCGTATCTGCTTCAGGAAAAATTGAAAGCCGACGGTTTCAATTACGAAGTCATCAACGCAGGCGTTTCGGGCGAAACTTCGCTTGGCGGATTGGAACGGGTTGATTGGGTTTTAGAACAGGAAAACGTGCGGATTCTGATTTTGGAACTCGGCGCAAACGATCTTTTGCGCGGTTTGCCGGTCGCTAAAATGAAAGGTAATTTAGCGGCGATCATCAAGAAAGCGCAGGCGAAAAACATCAGAGTTTTACTGTGCGGAATGCTCGCCCCGCCGACGATGGGAGCGCAGTATCAGCGCGATTACGTTACGGCGTTTCCCGATTTGGCGAGCGAATATAAAGTCGAATTTCTCCCGTTTCTGCTCGAAGGCATCGCCCTCGACAAAGATTTGAACCAGCCCGACGGCATTCATCCGAACGCGGCGGGCGAAAAAGTGATGACCGATAATGTTTACAAGGCATTGAAACCGATGTTAAATAAATAATTTTCGCGGCGGAAGATTGCGCCGAACTTGAATTACACGCCATAATATGTTCAAGTTGCGGGACTTTTTTCGCGCCAGCCGATTAGATTTACAACCCGAAAAAAAGAAGACCATTTTATGAAAAAGATAATTTTGACGGTTTTTTTCCTGATAGCGGCGACAGTCGCCGCCGAAGCGCAAACCGTCGCGGCGGTCGCGGAAAAGTCGAGAGCGGAGCGCGTTCGGACTTTGCGCGAGACGGTTAATGATTATTCAAAAACCGCGCCGACTGCTCAAACTAACGGCGTTTACGTTCGTCCGGCGGCAAACCGGCGGTTCAAGCGTTATTTGAACAAAACCGTCGGCGCGGGTTTAATCGGCATCGGCATCGGCGCGGCGATTCAGCAAATCGCCGACGTGCCGCCGGAATGGGAAAATAATATCAAAGGTTTCGCGCGGCGTTTCGCTTCCAATTTCGGCGAAAACGCGATTCAGGAAACGGTCGCCTGCGGCATCGAAGAAAGTTTGAGACTCGACAGCAGATTTTACAAAAGCAAAAAGCGCGATCTCGGTTCACGGCTCAAGAACGCACTGATTTCGGGAGTTACGGCGCGAACGCCAAGCGGCAGAAGAGTTTTCAATCCCGCGCCGATTGTCGGGACTTACACGGCAAATCTGATTTCGACGCGAGTCTGGTATCCGAAGCGATACAATTATCAGGACGGTTTGCGGCAAGGCACACAAAACATCGGTTTTACCATCGGCTTCGGCTTTTTGAACGAATTTCTGCTGAATCGCAAATAGATTTTCAGTATCTTTATGAGCTTAGAAGCTGAACACAGGTTCGGCTTTTCGCATTGGGTCAAAAATGAACATTTATGAAAACAACCAACAAAACGAAAATAAAAACGGCGTTTTTTCCGATACTATCGTTAATTGTTCTGACGGGCAAAAACACTTTCGCGCAAAAAGCAGCGTCTAAAAACCTAAAAAAAACCTTTAAGTCAAATAATGTCGAGTGCGGTAAAACTAAATCCAAAGCTCCTTCGTTTGAACTCGAAGACCAATTCAGTAAAAAATTTCCGGTAGTCTTCCCGGCGAAAAAAGTAACCGTGCTGATTTTCGGCGACAAACAGGGCGCAGAACAAATCGAAGGCTGGGTCAGTCCACTCTACGGAAAATATACGGACAAAATCGAGATTTACGGCATCGCCGAACTTTCCGCCGTTCCCTGGATCGCCAAAGGCTTCGTCCGCAACGCCATCAAAAGCCGCAGCAAAACTTCGATAATGCTTGATTGGAGCGGCAAGGTTTCCAAAGATTACGGCTACGAAAAGGAAAAAGCCAATTTGTTCGTGATAGATAAAGACGGCTACATCATCGCCGAAAAACGCGGCGCGGCGACTTCGACCGAGCTGGAAAATTTGTATAAGGAAATCGCCACTTTGTTATAAGTTGATTTGAATCACACGAAAGGAGAATCTTTGCGAAGCGAAAAATTTCGATCTTAACCGGATCGGAAGCGAAAGATAAACCACACTGAAAATGAACGTAACACATCTCGAATGCGCCAATTGTCATAAAGTTTACGAAGCCGGTAAGTTGCATAATCTCTGCGTCGAATGCGGCAAACCGCTTCTCGTGCGCTATGATTTGGCGAAGGCGGCGCAAATTTTAACGAAAGATTCGTTGAAATCGCGCCCGGAAAATCTCTGGCGATACGCCGAAGTTCTGCCGGTCGAAAATGTCGAAAACATCGTTAGTTTCGGCGAAGGTTACACGCCGATTTTCAAAGTCGAACGCCTCGCCGCGACGCTTGCCGTTAAGTTGAATCTGTATATCAAAGACGAATCGGTTAACCCGACGCAGAGCTTCAAAGCTCGCGGAATGTCTGCCGCCGTTTCGATGGCGTTGGAATTGGGCGTAACGAAAGCCGCCGCGCCATCCGCCGGAAACGCGGGCGGCGCACTTGCCGCTTACGCCGCCCGAGCCGGAATGGAAGCGCATATTTTTATGCCGCGAGACACGCCGCAAGCTAACATCATCGAGTGCGAACAAACCGGCGCGTTCGTTACTTTGGTTGACGGCTTAATCACCGATTGCGGCAAAATCGTCGCCGAACGTAAGGACGCGGAAGGCTGGTTCGATTTTTCAACGCTCAAAGAACCGTATCGCGTCGAGGGCAAAAAAACGATGGGCTACGAACTCGCCGAACAATTTAACTGGACTTTGCCCGATGTAATTTTGTATCCGACGGGCGGCGGCACGGGTTTGATCGGAATGTGGAAGGCGTTCGACGAAATGGAAACGATGGGCTGGATTGACGGCAAACGTCCGCGAATGGTTTCCGTGCAGTCGGTCGGCTGTGCGCCCATCGTCAAAGCGTTTCACGACGGCGAAGTTTTCGCCGACGAATTCCCGAACGCGCATACGGTCGCGTCGGGCTTGCGCGTTCCGAAAGCCATCGGCGATTTTTTGATTTTGGACGCTCTGCGAAAATCCGGCGGCACGGCAATCGCGGTTTCCGATGAAGAATTAGTCCACGCCGTCAAAGAAATCGGCAAACTCGAAGGCATCTTCACCGCTCCCGAAGGCGCGGCGTGTCTTCCCGCACTGCGCGAAATGATCGGGCGGAACTTAGTCGCCGAAAACGAAACCGTCGTGATCTTCAACACCGGCGCGGGCGTGAAATATCTGGAATGCTTTTAGAAAGTGGAAAATGGAAAACGTAAAATGAAGACAGGCTCTTTCATTTTCCACTTTCCATTTTCCACCTTCAAATTATTCTTCAAATGCCCGAAACCAATTCGGTTCGATATTCTGCAAAACTTCGCAGTCGCAGTAGCCGCCGTTTTCGTTGAGCCAACTCATCACCTTCGGCATATCGAGCCGCCGTTCCATCAAAAACTGCATCGTGAAACGCAGATTGTGAACGCACGATTCTTCCTGCGAGCGCACGTCTAAATAATCGAATAAATCTTCGATTTCGTCTTTCGCGGCAGGCAATGACTCGATGAATCGCGTCCTTTCGTCGCCGCTCAACTGCGCCCACACTTCGAGTTGTCGTTTCTTGATTAAAGGCATAATTTTATATTCCGATTTTCAATAATTCTTCCCGCCTCGCCTCTTCGATTTCCTTTTGTTTGATGCCTTCGCGCCCGTCGTAAGTCCAAAATTTCGGCAGAAAAAACGACAGCGCGGCGACACCGACGACGCATAAAACGCCGCCGGAAACGATGGCGGTTTTCACGCCGAAGCGTTCGGCGACGATGCCCATTTTGGCACTGCCGAGCATCGGACCCGTTAAAAAACTAATCATTTCGATACTGGCGAGTCGTCCGCGCAGATAATACGGAATCGTCTGATTCCAGATCGCGCCGCGAAAGATTCCCGAAATCATATCGGCGAAACCGGCGGCGGCGAGAAAAACCAACGCCAGCCAGACGCTTTCCGAAAGTCCGAAAAAGATGATTCCCACGCCCCACAACGCGGCGGAAATAATTACCAGAACGCCGTGCCGGTGAATGTTGCGCGTCCAGCCGGAAGTCAAACTGCCTAAAAGCATTCCGGCGGCTAAGGAGGCGGGAAAAAGTCCGAGATATTCGTCGCCGTAAACTGCCGCGAGTGCGGGATAAAGTGCCTGCGGCATCGCAAAAAACATTGCGATAATGTCAATCAGATAAGTTCCGAGCAATTCCTGTCGGCTGAGAGCGTAGCGACAGCCTTCGATAATCGTTTTGAAACTCGGACGACTCGCGTTCTCCGGCGCGGGAACGGCGTTAATCATAAAAACCGCGACTAGCGACGCGCCGAACGTAATAAAATCAATGCCGTAAGCGATGTCCGCCCCGAATTTTGCCACGATAATTCCGGCAATCGCCGGACTGATAATCGCGCCGAAATTGAACCGCAAAGAGTTCAAAGCGGAAACGGCGGGCATCAATTCGCCGGTAAAAAGTTTCTGAATCAAAGACTCGAACGCCGGACGCTGAATCGCGGCGAACGCGCCGTGCAGCGCGACGGCGACGAACAGAACCCAGATTCGCGGATTCGGCAGCAGCGAATTTCCGAGCAAAATCGCCGTTACGATCATCTGCGCGATTTCCGTAAGGCGCAGCATTTTTCGTTTGTCGAGCGCGTCCGCCAACGCGCCGCCAATGAACGCCAAGAAAAACATCGGCACAAATTCGGCGAGAAAAAGAAAGCCGACCATTGCGTTCGAGTTCGTCAGTTCAAACATCTGCCACGGCACAACGATAAACGTCATCATCGAACCGAAAAACGAAACGAGCTGCCCGAAAAACAAAAGGCGATAATCGCGTGAGACTTTGAGCGGCGTTAAATCTAAAAACATAAACTGATAATTGCGGCAAATGTCAGTTTAACCCTTGCGGTAATGTCTCGCCAATTTCGGATCAGTATTACTCCGAGAAAACTTTTGCTGAATTTAGTTGTTAAAGTTATAATTCCACAATATTTAACGAATAATTGATGGATGTTTTAAAACAGTTTTCGTCAAACTTTTATCTTTTTCCAGATGATAATATATTACAAAAACCAGTGTTTTTAATCGAAAAACCTCAATGAAATCAAACAAACGAATTAATACAAAAACAATTCCCGTGAAGGTTGCGGATTCGGATTCCGAGAAGACGGCTTAAAGGAAAGAAGCAAGAAGCAAGACCCTTCGGCTAAACTTTAATGTTATCGGAGTTGTTTTAATAACCAAATTTTTGATTTTGATTTTCGCCGCGCAAAGTTTTCAAATTACAGCCGATCAACCTATCACTCAAGAAAATTGGTTCTGGGGTATATTCAATCGTTGGGATGCTGGCAACTACCTAAAAATTGCTGAATTCGGCTATGCTTCTTCAGGTGAAGATAGGTTCAGACTCGTTTTTTTTCCGCTTTATCCGGCTTTAATCGCCGTTTTCCAAATCGTTTTCAGAAACTATGTGTTGAGCGCATTGATCGTGTCCGGCATAGCGGCAATCGCGCTCGGACTTTCGTTTAGGGAATTGGTCAAACTGGATTATTCGGAAAAAACGGCGCAACTCGCCGTGCTTTTTTTGTTTATCTTCCCGACGAGCCATTTTCTCCATATTCCCTACACGGAAAGTCTTTTTCTTGCTCTGACGATTGGCTGTTTTCTAGCGGCACGGAAAAGAAATTGGCTGATTGTCGGTTTTTTAGGTGCGGCGGCTTGTCTGACACGAATTAACGGATTGATTCTGATTCCCGCGCTTGCTTTTGAAGTCTGGGAAGAATACCGCGAAACACGGCAATTAAATCGAAAGTGGTTTTTTTTGGCGTTAGTTCCGGCAGGCTTCGGCGGATATTTAGCATTAAACTATTTTGTGTCAGGCAATCCGACGATGTTTCTCACCTACCAGCGCGAAAACTTTCAGAAATACTTGAGAATTTCTTGGACGGGAATTTCGGATACCTACCAAAGAATATCGAATCCAAAACCGACTGATTCGCAAATGCAGGGCGTTCAGGAGATAACTTTTGTAATCATCGGATTGGTGGGGACGGTTGCCGGATGGTTTTATTTAAGAAAGTCTTATGCGGTCTGGATGACGTTAAACTGGCTGCTGTTCGTCAGCACTTCTTTTGTTTTAAGCGTTCCCCGTTACACTTTAATTATGTTCCCGTTGTTTATTTTGATGGCGCGGGCGGCGCGGCGTGATTGGCAAATAATGGTGCTGTTTATTTTCTGGTCATTGCTTTATTTGTCTTTATTTCTCACACAATTTGTCAGAGGTTGGTGGGCATTTTAATATAAAATGACAAATCTAAGGTGTTAAGAAATTCTCTCCGGCGTTTGGCGGAACGACTTTGTAGATAACCAAATTGTCATATTTGCGCTCGGTGTCTTCAAAAACCTTTTCAAAATTGCCCTGATAAACGAGTTCGTTGAGGCTTCCCCTGAGCAGATCGTTTTTTCGCACGCCGTCGTCAATGGCGACGTAGGCGATTTTATTTTCGTGAAGCAGGCGAATCAGGACATCCGAATTTATTTCCTGAAACATCAGTTTGTAGAGAGTTTCCCGCGCCCCGACATTGTAACCGGCAGTCCACGCATACAGCGTATTAGCGAGGAAAACTCTGCGTCCGGTGAATAAAATCGGATGACTCAGCAATGTCTGCGTCAAAAATATATCGTCGGGTTTCGTGTTCTCCAGAATCCACGTCGTCAGGCGGTCGTTTTCGTATTTCACCACCACGTCGGGATCGTTGGACACCGGAAAGAAATCTATAACCGATGTCAAAGTCATCGCTAATGCCAGCAAAATCGCCAGTATGATGCCGGAGTTTCCGTCCTTGCCGATGCGCCACAAGGCGTATGCGGCGTAAATAGCCGCGAAAACATTCCAAATGTTCAGGAGTTTGTGATTGTTAAAGGCATCGGTGCTAAGTTGAAACAGAAAAACGACTGCCAGCAAACTCGAAAAAGCGAGCAGCAAGCGTCTCTGCAAACCGGAACTGAACCAAATTGCCGCCAGCAGTAAAATCCATTTGAACCCGAATGTCCACGCGAGATATTCGGCGACCAGCGGCACGGTTGGCTCCGGGATGGTAAAACCCCAGTGAAATAACGAATAAGTTGTCGGAGCCAGATTCCCGGAGCGCAAAAGCAAAATCTGCGGCAACCCGATCAGCACGATCATTCCGATTAAAAGGATCAAGTAGCGGCGAAAGGGCAGAAAAAGCAGGATGCTTCCGAACAAAACCGCCGCCGCCACAAAAACCGCACTGTTCCAATAAGGCAGCGCACCGATCAGCAAACCGGAAAACAGCCAGCTTGGAATTTCCGAGCGAAAATCCGGGCGCGTCGAAGATTGGGCGACCGGCGGTTTTATCGGCGGCAGAATGTTGTCAACGGTTTCCGGCGGATTTTGATTGTCTCTTTCCGATAAATTTCCTTTACTGTTCTCCAGCAGCGTTTCGTTGTCTTCGTTTGAAACCGCTTCGAGTTTCGCGGAGTTTTGGCGGCGGTAAAAATCAACCAAGAAAATCAAGACGATAAAAAGAATGCCCGTGCCGCTGATAAGCTGTCGCTGGTTGGCGAAAACGGCGACCGTCAGCGCACCCCAGTCTTCACCGCGAAACGGATAGCCCGTTGCCAGAAACTGCGTCGAATGAAAAATCGCGCTGATTGCGCCGCCGAAACTCGCCTGTTTCTGCCAAAATGGAATGTAGGCGAGCGAAGTCGCCGGGAAAAAGAAAAGTATGACGGCGAGGCGACCGGCGACTCTCGAACCGAACAGCATTTCGGTAAAAGTCGCAATCAGGATCAGCAGTGCCGCCAGCGAAAATATACTGAGAAGATTGATCGCCCAGACGAGATTCAAACCGAGAAACGAGAGGTTTGCCGACTGGAACCAAAACAGAAAATGGTATCGGAGCGGTTCGCCGGGAAAAAACGGATGCTCGGACGGAAAATTGTTTCCCAACGCGAAACTCTGCGCCAGCGACAGGTTAGCTCCGAAATCGCTCCAGCTTTTAAAGCCGAACTGAAAACTTCCATCCTGATAATTCAGAGTCGTGACCATCAGCCACCAGCCGAAAAGCAGACAAATTCCCAAGCATAGCCAATCCCGGATTTCGTTTCCTGGCGGTCGCTCGATGGCGGCGGTGAAATCGTCCGAACGCGGGCGGCGCGACATCTTCGCCGCCGCCAAAACAAAGATTAGAAAAACGATGTTGCCCCAGATCAAAGGGTGTCCGGTTCGGTAAAAGCCGAGCGCACCGAGATAAGTTATGCCGCTGCCGAACAGTAATCCGACTAAAAACGCGGTGGAAATTCGGTGCTGAATCGAACTGAAACGACAGAAATGGCGGCACAGGCAATCGCCGAAATAAACCATCGCCGCAATGTATAAAATCGCCGGCATTAAAACTCCCTTTTTGATTTTGGAATGTAAGTCGAAGTATATTATGGCTGACCGAAGTCGAATGTCAAACGAGTTGCGACCGTCGTTTACACAATTGCAAAACGACCGAATCGTGTAAATTGACGGGCGCGGCGATTCACACGAAATCTTCGGCGGCGCGTTTTCTGATTTCGTCCAAACTGTCGTCAATCAGCAGTTCGCCGTTTTCGTAAACGGTTCGTAACTGCGAGTTTTCAGCCGCAAGCGCAACGGATTCTTCGAGTTTGACGGTTTGAAATTCGCCGTCTTCGATAACCAAATCGAGCCTGCCTTTTTTACTGTTCTTCCCGCTGTCGGTGATCGGTTGTTTGAATACGTCGCGCCATTCGCCGTTCGTCACGATTGCCGAACACTTGTAAGCGAATTTCAAAGTGTCGCGGTCAATCTTTTGCAGCAGCGAGCCGCCGATGCCGAACGCGATGTTCGAGGCGGAAAAGTTTTCGTCTTTCAATCTTTGCAAAATCGCCCGAATCGAATTTTGATTTACGCCGTCGCCCTGAATGATTCGCACGTTTTTAATCACTTTGAAGCCTTTTGAATTTACATCAAAACCGAATTTCTCGCCTAAAATCGCGGCGACTTTCGACACGACTTCAACGGGTTCGCCCGAATCGGGACGAATGACAATCGTCGCGCCGGAATCTATCACTTCCTGTTTTAACTGCTCGCCCCAGATTTTCTCGACCGCGTTGTAAATGTTCCACGAATCGGAGACGACGGCGACGGCTTTTCCGGGTTTGGCAAAATGTTTCAGCATATTGCGATACGCTTCAATCTCGTTGTCGCGTCCCCAACTCGTAATCGTCGAATGTTCTGCCGCCGGAATCGAAAATCCAGCCGTCGTGCAGTTGTAAAATTTACGATGAAGCAGCAAAGCCGCCATCGTATCCGAACCCGTAAAATTAACCAGATGCGCCGCGCCGCCAATCGCCGCGGTCTCCTGCGAAGACACACCGCGTGCGCCGAAATCGTGAACCTTAAACGCAATTTCCGCATCAGCATCATCCGCCGTTTCTTTTAGAAATTTATAAACATCTTTTTTGATTTGATAACTTTGCGTCGAAACGGTGATCGCATAACCAAACGCGCAAAAGCTGCGTTTCAAACCAACTGCCAATCCACGCAAATTCGTCGTCGGTCGTCTCCACCGTCATCAAAACATTATGCAGCGGCGCAACCGTTCCTTCGGCAACGGCGCGAATCCGCAAAGGCAATTTCCCGTGATGTTTCGCAATCAAATTCGTCCAGCCGTCATAATTAAACGGCAAACCGTGCGCCGTAATAACTTCTTTTGCCTCTTCAACCATTTCTTGCGTGAACGGCGCGAGAAAGTAATTTTTCAGCAAATACTGCAACCCGAAAAACACCGTTTCGTTCCAATCCCGATCCGAACCGCGCGATTCGAGATAGAAAAACGCCCGCGTCGTATTCGGCGGGTATTGCAGCCAATGCGATGATTTATACGAGTCCGTATCAATTATTCTGTTAATTTCAAACATATTTTTATTTCTCCATTTTCGGCTCTCTACCCGAAAGCCTAGTTTTTAATTTTTATTTCACCACAACGGCACAGGTAACACAGAGATTTTTAGTTGCTGTTTGGATAAATTGTAATGACAATGCTCGCGCCAATTTTAGCAACTCTTTCTATTGTGTCAGCGCGAACTTCCGTTTTATAACTTCTCGGAAAATCACCACTTTGGAAACCAGCATCGAATCTTTTTGAATGGCTTTTATCCCAAATCAATTTTGTTTCCGGCGAAAGATTTTCAATGAACAAACAAAATAATGAAATAATTCCGTCAACATCTCTTTCGCCTGATGGCATAACTTCAAACGAAACAAAATTGAAACCGCTGCCGTTGTTGCCGTGATGCAAAACCGAAACATTTTCGCCTAAATCATCAATAATCGGCTGTAAATCTTCCAACGCTTCTATTTCCAAATCAACATTTAAAAACCTGATTTCCATATTTTCTCTTTATTCCCTGTGCGTTTGTGGTGAATCCTTCTTATATTCCCAAAAAGTATTTCACAATATGGATGTGATCTTCAAAAAATTCGTCTTCCTTTTCGCCTAACGCCGACAACGGAAGCCAGAAGGCTTTTGCCGCGTCGTCGCCGCCTTTGACGCGCGGCAAGCCTTCTTTTAAGTCGGGCGCGAGTTCGATAAAGTAGGCAAACGTAACGGTGCGACCGCGCTGCGAGCGTTCGGGATAATCGAAAACGTGCGACGATTTGATGCTGCCGCGCAGGACTTGCGCGGGAACTTTAATCTGCGTTTCTTCCTTTAATTCCTTGATCGCGTTGTCTTCGAGCATCGCGCCGCTTGCCAGAAATCCGCCCGGAAGCGCGAGCAGACTTTTTCCCGGCTGATGTCCGCGACGGATGACGAGAACGTGTCCGCTTTGGACGACGACGGCATCGGTCGTGATAAAAGTCGGCTCGAACGGAACGCCGACAAAGCGCGTGTCGGCTTTGTATTTTTGCAAATAAGCGAATTCTTTTTGTAGATGCGGAAAAGTTTCCGTTTGCTTGAAAACTTCGAGTGTGACGGCGACCTGCGCTGGCAGAAAATCTTTCCAATCCGCGCTGTCAGTGAAAAACTTTTCGCGGATTTGGGTGGCGTTGATGTTCAGGAGTTTTTTGTCGGAAACGTAGAACTCTTCAAAAACCCATTGCGGAAAAAGGTTCAAATAATAAGAACTGCGGTCTTTGAAAAAGCCGACGACGGCGATTTTCGCGTGTTCTTCTTCTACAATTTCGCCGACGACGTTCTGCACTTCAGCCGTCCAAACGTGGTCGTTATACGGATAATCGCGGACGGCGCGGAAAATCAATCGCGGCGAATCTTCAGGAAAACAGGCGCGGATAATTTCTTCGCGCATCGCGGGCGTGAACGGATTCCGCACATCGGACGCGCTGCGCGCCGAGCCGAGGATGACGATGACTTTTTCAGCGAGCGATAAACTGTATTTGATTAATTCGCGGTGCGCGATGTGGAACGGCTGAAATCGTCCGATGACGATTCCGAAATCATATTTCCGGTTCATTTGCTAACACTCCTCGTGTTTTAATTTTCATCGTTCTTTCTGAACGACTATTTCACCAACATAAACCTTTACGCTTGGCTTCGCAAATCAGTTTCCGTTTTTTCCAGGTGTCTTTATAACCAAGAGTCGAAATCTCTCTGCGATCTCTACGCCTCTGCGTGAAACTATTTTGGGTTTTAACGAAAGTGTGTTGTATCGAGAGAGATTATTTCACGCAGAGGCGCAGAGATCGCAGAAAAGAGACAATTTTAACCGACACATAATCACTAATTTTCGATTGGAATTATTTCGATTCTTCAATTATCTCCCGTGCGGCGGCAATCGCTTCATCTAAATTTGTGATCTGCCCGTCGAGTTGTTTTTCGTAAACCGCTTCGAGAATCGCCTTGAATTGCGCCGAAGGTTTCAAACCCAATTCAATCAAGTGCCTGCCCATCAAAATTGATTTCGGAGCCTCTTTTTCAATCGAAAGCTCGCGCACTCTTTCGATAAACCACTCCTGCGCTGCCGCGTCAAACCATTTTTCTTTCGGCAGCCATTCGGGGTTTCTGCCTAAACTGTCGGCTTTTGAAACTCGATAAAGCAAATCCGGTTCAACCTTTCGCGCCAATCGTCGAAACGCGCCGTCGCCGGGTTTTGATTTGTAAAACATTCCCGGCAATAGATGGTAGCGGACGAGTTGGACGATTTGTTCGCGCACGTCGTAACCGTCGAGCGTGTGAATTCCGAGCGTATTCAAAAAAGAGATCGTCGGCTCAACGCCCGCTTCGTCGTGCGCGTGTGAACGCCAGCGACCGTCAAAAAATTTCGTCGTCGCGGGTTTTCCCAAATCGTGGCAAACCGCGCCGAGCATCACTGTAATTTGCTTGGCGTGCGGCAAATCGTCAATCAGTTTTCGCGCTTCGTCAACGACCATCAGTGTATGAACATCAACATTTCCCTCTGGATGCCATTCGGGTTCTTGCGGAACGCCGACGAGCGCGACGAGTTCGGGGAAAAGTTGGGCAGCGATGTTCAGTTCGTAAAAATACTGCAAACCGACAGAAGGTTTGTCGGCTTTCAAAAACAGTTTTTCAAGTTCGCCCCAGATGCGTTCTTTCGGCAAATCGGTCAAATCAATCGCTCGACAAATTTTGACGGTTTCCGCTTCAATCTGAAAATCGAACCGCGCCGCAAACTGCGCCGCCCGCAAAACGCGCAGTGAATCTTCGGCGAAAGTTTCAACGGAAACGACGCGCAAAATTTTATTTTCGATGTCGGCGCGACCGTTATAAACATCCACGATTTCGCCGGTCAAAGCGTCCTGCATAATCGCGTTCACCGTAAAATCGCGCCGCTTCGCCGCCTCCGCAAACGACATTTGCGGATCGCCTTCGACGACGAAACCTTTATGTCCGCGCCCGGTTTTTCGTTCGCGTCTCGGCAATGCAACATCCAAACCATCACCGACTTTATAAACCGTAAACGCTTCGCCAACCGCATCAACTCTGCCGAATGATTCGAGAATTTCTTTTAATTTGTTCGGCTCGATGCCGTAGATTTCCAAATCGAAGTCTTTCGGCGCGACGTTCATCAGTTCGTCGCGCACACAACCGCCGACGAGCATCGCCCGTCCGCCGTTTCGCTTGATAATTTCGGCAAGTCTGGTGATTTTTTCGGGAATTTTCGACATAAAAAACGGGCGAGGACAAGCCGTCGCCCCTATAATTTTATTTGTAAATTCAATTTAACCCAAACGCTTTTGCAGATATTCTCTCAATTCCGCAACTTTCACCCGTTCCTGTTCCCAAGTGTCGCGGTCGCGCACCGTAACGGCGATGTCTTCCAAGGATTCGTGGTCAACCGTCACGCAGAACGGCGTTCCGATTTCGTCCTGTCGCGCGTAGAGTTTGCCGATGCCGCCGGTGTCGTCATAAACGGTTCGCATCGCAGGCAGCAGTTGTTTTTTCAAATCCTTTGCCATCGCCACGATTTCCGGTTTGTTTTTGGCGAGTGGCAGAACGGCGACTTTGATCGGCGCGAGTTCG
>JAYVGL010000029.1:0-3852 GCA_043772175.1 Pyrinomonadaceae bacterium
ACGGTTTTCGTCGTCGCTTCTTCGGCGATGGCTTTCGCGCCGTTTTCGCAGAATTCGGCGAGGTGGCGACCTTCGTCCGGGTCTGCCCACGCGCACGATTGACAATCGAAACCGCCTTTTTGATTGACTTTCAAAAACGTCTGCAAAGTCCGTTTCGCGCCCATTTCGGAAAGTCCGTGTTTCATCGTTGACCAGACGGCGGGCAAACCGGCGGCGGTCGTTTCGATTTCCGAAACGCGCAAACCGGTAAATCCGAGCGGCGGTTCAGCGCGAATTGTCGTCGCGTCCAAAACGTCCGGCAAGCCGTCGTGCGAGTTGGAAATTTCGCGCTGTTCGGCGCACTGCAAAAGATCATGCCGGTTATCGGATTCGGCGATTTTCGGCACCGCGTCGTGTGCTATTTTCCTTTCGGTTTTCGGGACTTCCTTGCCCGTCGTCCAATTGCTCGACTGATGTTTGTCCGCCTGATTCGTTGCTTCTTCCGCGCCTTCGACCTTCTTTCCTTCAAGTTTTTCGCTCGTTTTCCCGTAATCGTTCATTGTTTATTATCCCTTATTCAACATTTATGTGATGTATTCGGGTAAGCGTCTTGGTTGTCTTCGTCGCCGATCCGGTCGAGACAGACGAAATCTTTTTCCACCAGGATTTTCAGGATTTCGCCGTCCGAGCCTTTTTGTTCGCCCGCCAAACTAATCATCGTCGTCTCCGTCCAGACTCGCGCCGTCGCAGTCGGCACACTGACGACGATTTCACTGCCGATGAATTCAGCCGATAAGTCGCTCGCACCGCCCGCAATCTGCAAAATATAAGCCAAATTCGACGCGCCGAAGTTTACGGTTTCACGCAAAAATCCTTTTGCCGCAAATTCGGCGACTTCGCCGCGCAAAAGCCGCAGTCGAACCGAATTTCCCCTGATTCTTAATTTCATAATTTCAAATTTACAAAATTACTTCGCCAAATCAAACGGTAAAAACATTTTTCGGATAGAAGAATTAATCCTATTATTTTTTACCGACTTTAGAGTTTACAGAAAGTATCGCGGCGTTCTGCTCTTCGTTCAAAGTCCACGCTTGAGCGTATTTCCGTCGCGCTTCGCTCTGCGGAGAATACAAACGGCGTTCCGCAGTTCGGACTCTGAACCTTGCAATCCATCTCAAAATCTCTTCTCAATTAATCGGTGCTGATCGTTGGTTAAATTTCTTTGCTTCACTCCTCATCCGCCCGCAATTTTTCCAACACCGAAAAATCTTCGAGCGTCGTCGTGTCGCCCGCGATTTGATTGCCTGCCGCGAGTTCACGAAGCAGACGGCGCATAATTTTCCCCGATTGCATTTCTATGACTTATTAAGTCAAAAAAAAATTATTTAATTTTTGTCAAATGTAGGATTTTTTTGTGGCGAGTCAAAATTCTCGTTTATTAAATATCCCGGTTTATACAAATTATCTTTATTCAGATTTATAACAAAATTCTTTTCCTCTAATTTGTTAAATATCGTTCTAATTTTTCTTTTGTAGTTTTGATATTCCTTTTCATCTTTTACAAACGCATTTTCTTTGAGGTAAAGATACGCAGAAATTGAATAAGCTGTAACGGTTTTGGTTTTGCTAAAGTGATTGTGTAGATAGATTGTATTCAAGATTTCTTTATAATCATTGGATAATAAATCAAAATGACTAGCAAAAATCTTGAATAATTCTCGGCTAAACTCCGTTTTTGCAAGTATTCTATCAATCAAATAAATCGGGTGAATCGGATCACTTTCAGGGTGTTTATAAATTAATCCGCTATCTAATAAATCGGCAATAGCAGAAAAATGATTATTGTCTTTAGTTAGTAGAATTGTATATCGTTCGAGGCGATTCATTTTTTCGGATTTGTAAATGAACGCCAAAATGATTCTTTCTTCTTCGGTTAGTTCTCGTCTATTTAATTTTTCATAAATATACCCGGAAAAACCATCCTGCCATAGTTTTGTTTCTTCATCGTAAACCTTTCCTTTGGGCACGACTAAACTAATATCATTTTCAGATTTGAAAAAATAATATGGAACATCAATTTCATTGTCCAGGCAAGAATTTATTAGTGAGGACATCCCCTTGGTTTTCGCTTCGTATTTATCATATAGCTTCAAAATATCGGCAAGCCTCGGATTTCTCGGTTTTGGAATAGGAATAATTCTGCGGATTCTGATTTTTTCAGAATTATCGTCAAAATAGATTTTTTGTTCCTGACGAAATTTACCCGGATTGCTTACTGTAATATTCGTATTAGGTTTAATATCAACAGAAACAAAGCGGTTTATTGAATAATCTCGATGCGCTAAGGAATTATTTATAACTTCTCTAATGAGTTTTTCAGGATATTCAGGCAGTTTCGTTCCACCTTTTTCGTAGCTTACGCCTACTTGAATATTTCTATAAACAAATCCAACCGCATTATCCATTAATTGAATAATATTATCTCTAAGGCGTTTTTTATTATCAGCAACTTCGATGTTCGAATCTACATAACAATCTACATCTGCTCTTTCACCAACAAAATCAAATAAGTTATCGCCGCAAACTAACATTCCGAGTAAAGTCGGTTTGTCATTACGAATAAATTGTTTTCTGTTAAGAAAAGACTTTGCTTCTTCAATATCTTTTTTATATGTTTCTATTCTTATGTCTCTGTTTAAGACAACCAGATAATCGTTTAATTTATCAACATTTAAGTTTGATATTGAAGCGTTTGAAACTAGGGTTAATTCACGAGCGTCCAGCAATTCCTTTTTTAATTCATTGTGAGCAGTAATCTCGTCTTTGGAAATTTTGGGTTTGCCTGTCAGAACTCTCTTGTATGCAACTTTCTCGTAGAATGCAAATTTCTCATCTTCAGGAAGTTTTTCTACATAAACAACACAGACCTCTTTATCTAATAATGCTTTGAACTCATACTTGAAATTATTGCTCAATTTCAATTTAACACTACTTTCGTCTGTAAATGAATTTCTTAGTTTTTCATCCAATTTAGATTCATTTCTTCTGTCAAAACCATTAAGTTTATATTGATTGTGTTCATCGTTCTCATTAATTCCGCAAATTACCATTCCGCCATCAGTATTCAAAAATGCACAAATGGAAACGTAAAGTTGTTTCCATTCGTCGCCGCCTGATAAATCTTTTAACTCAATTGATTCCGTTTCGATAGATAAATACTTTTTGTTTATCAAACAATCTTCAAGTTCATTCAAAATTTCATCTATTTTCTTCATCAGAAAAACATTAACTTAAAATTAGAAACAATCAAAATTTACTTGATTACTCCTCATTCGCCCGCAATTTTTCCAGCACGGAAAAATCTTCGAGCGTCGTCGTGTCGCCCGCGATTTGATTGCCTGCCGCGAGTTCACGAAGCAGACGGCGCATAATTTTCCCCGAACGAGTTTTCGGCAGCGCGTCGGTAAATCGCAGATCGTCGGGTTTCGCCAGTGCGCCGATTTCTTTGGTGACGTGGGCGCGAAGTTCCTGTTTCAGCTCCTCGTTTCCGATGCGTCCGCCTTCCAAAGTGACGAAAGCGGCGATTGCCTGCCCTTTGATTTCGTCGGGTTTGCCGACGACGGCGGCTTCGGCGACTGCCGGATGCGAAACCAACGCCGATTCGATTTCGGCGGTTCCGAGCCGGTGTCCCGAAACATTTATCACGTCGTCAACTCTGCCCATAATCCAGAAATAGCCGCGCTCGTCACGCCGTGCGCCGTCGCCCGCAAAATAAACGCCGGGAATTTCCGACCAGTAAGTTTTTACGAATCGTTCGTCGTCTTTCCAGATCGTCCGCAGCATTGAAGGAAACGGTTTTTTTATCACGAGATA
>JAYVGL010000030.1:0-7379 GCA_043772175.1 Pyrinomonadaceae bacterium
AATACTAACCTTATACAAACTGGATTTTATAATCATCTCGGTCGCAAATTCCATTCCGGTGCAGCGTTGGTCGAGACTTGCATAAAGAGATTTGGTAAACCCGCGCATTCCGCAGTAAACATCGTGAATCGGCGCGTCAAACCAATTTCTGACCATTATTGAAAACATCGGATTGCCCCACCAGCGATGCAGAAAGGGCATCGCACCCGGCAAAACCCGTCCGCCGCCCGAACTCAAACGGCAACCCTGAACCAAGTCAAAACCTTCGCGCAATTTTTCAACGAACTTCGGTATTTCAAGAAAATCGTAACTGTCGTCGGCATCGCCCATAATGACATACTTTCCGCGAGCGGCTTCGATGCCCGACATCAGTGCGTTTCCGTAACCTTTTTCGGCGACATTAACGATTCTGACGTTGTTCCGTTCGGCAATATCCAATGATTCGTCGGTGCTGCCGTTGTCGGCGACAATAATTTCGCCGTTGATAAAGTGTTCGTCAAAAACCATTTGAATTTTGCTAATACATATTTCAAGCGTATCGGCTTCGTTCAAACACGGCATCACGACGGAAACTTCCGGCAAAATTAGTTCATCTAACTTTTTGCCATTAACTGATATTTCAGATGTTTTTACAGAAAAATTATTGCTCGTCTCGATCATATTTTTAGTTTATTTCGCTTGTAAAATTCTTGACAACACAGCATCAGCATCATTATCCAGATCAATCCTGACAGCCATCGTCCGAACTGCACGGCTGAGGTCTCCTTAAACTCAAGATGCACGATTGAAGGTTGCGATGGAACTGAAATCAACATTGCGCCATCCTCTGACGGAAGAATTTCGGCAGCTGTTTCATTGACAGATGCCTTCCAATTCGGATGGTAGAATGTCGCTATTCGGATATTTGCAGTGTTTCCCTGAGATATTTGAAAAGTGCGGTCGGTCGGTTGCCAACTTTCTATCTCAACTTCACGATTTTCAGCCGAAACCCTTTCGAGATTTTTAAACGCTTCCTTTCGCACGAATTTTGTCCACCAAAAGGTAAAACCTTCTTTTCGATTAATATCTTCGACAAAAGTTTTCATTTCGGTCTTGTCTTTGTAAATCGCGCCGCGAATTGATTGATTAACTCCGAAAAAGCAGCCGATTACGAATGTTCCGAGTATTATTAAAGCGAACGGTCTTAACTTTTCATTTGCAAACCATTTAAGAAGAATTGGAAAACCGGCGGCGAAAATCATCGGTGCAAACAGTGAAATAATGGTCAGCCAACGCCACGGAAACTGCACTTCTTGAAGCAGCGAAAAATTATCCCAAACGAACTTACTAGCCGGTGTAGTCAAAAACAGAGCCGCTAAAAATGTTACCCACAAACTCTTCCAATGCTGATTTTTTTGTGATTTTCTGAAAAGTATTGCGAGTAAAGCGGTTGGAATGACGGTAAATAAGGTCAAAAGCAGAACAACATCGTAAACGAGCGTGAAGCCGTCATAGACTATTTGGGCTGCGCTGTCATAATGCTGAAGCGGCGTAATCAGAAAATTCAGTTGATAGTTCAAAAAAACATCTTCGTAAACGGATGTTTTTGCCAGCAACACCCGTTCTTGCAAAATCTTAATCCAAAAAAATGAGGAAGCCGCCAAACCTAACAATATAGCGACTGCAAAATGCACAGAATCAACTAAAAAAGCCTTCGAGTCAAAGCGCAGATTAGCCAGAAAATATATTCCTAATGCAAATGAAACAATTAAGGTTAGCGGAAGATGAGTTAAAATGAGCAAAGCATACGAAATAGCTAATCCAATTACGTTGACCGATAAAAAATGATTTCCTGTTCGGCTCAAGTCTGCTTCGTCCGCTGCCCTTCGTTCGTTTAGTAAACGAGCCAGAAAAGCAAAACAAAAAGGCAGTATCGCAGCACCGGCGAGTTCACCGTAAAAAAATACCAGATAGGCTTGATTTAAACGATATGGCATCATCGAATAGGCGATTGCTGCGACCATTGCCACATTTGGCGGAAATAGTTGCCGCGCCCAAAAATACACTCCCAAACTGCCTAAAATCCACCAAAAGGTAAATGTCAGCCAGGTTGCATAGAACCATTCTCCGGTTAATAAGGAAAATAGAGCCAAAGCATAATGCGAGACAGGCGGATAAAGTCTTAATTCCATACTGCCGTAACCGAGATTTCTGAGGATTGTCCAAGACGGATAGAAATCGCCTGACATAATCGCATCGCGGTAGGTCAACGCACATTGATAATGATGGGGAATGTCGTTGCCGTAAGGAACACCGTAGAAAAGCACCGGCAACATAACACAGGCGGCAATGATAGAAATCAGAAGCGTGTTGTTTCGGTCGCGGCTAAGAAAAGTTTTAATAATCTTTTGCATAGAAAATTATCAATTGCAAATTTTTCGAGAGAATCAGATGGCGGGAATGGTTGAATCAACCGCTAATTTCGGCTGGCAATTTTCTGTGTCCAGCCGGTATGCAAAACCTTTCGGATCAACCGGGGAAAGATTAGAATCGAATTTCAACCGATTGCCTTCCGCGCCGGTTAAAATTTTATAAGAGGGAAATAACTCGCGCCAATTGTTCGCGCAGCGATTGTTCCTGAATTTAAAGTTGTCTAAAACTTTCTGAAGCAAATCACGTTCGTCCAGAGAATCAATTTGTAACAGACGAAGCGCGGCGTTTTCCTTGCTTTGCGCGTCTTGAGCTTCGTCAAACATCTGTTGATAAATGGCGCGGGCGGTTTCGCGGTTGCCGCCTTCGGATTTCATTCGGGCAGACATCGATTTCATAAATTCGGGCGCACCGCTGATCTGCGAGCCTTTGGTGTAGGTTTCAGCGGCTTTTTCGTAGTCTTTCAGTCGCCAGTAAATATAGCCGAGATATTGGTAAAGCCGCCAGCTTTCAGGATTGTTGTCAATTCCTTTCTGCGTCAGTTTGATCGCTAGTTCCTGGTCTATCGCGGGCAGAACCGTCGCACCGTATTCGTAAACGCTGGTAAACTTCGGGTCTAAATCGGTAGCGTTGTTTAAGTAAGGATAAAGCAGACGCGGATTCAGCGGATTGAGATTGTCTATACTGATTTCCTGTTTGCTGTTTAGAATCTTGTCGCCGACGTATTGCAGAGATTTCATCCAATACCAATCGGCAAGCAAACCTTCAAAACCGAGCGCAAAACCTTTCAATTTCACTCCCTGCAAAGCCAAGTCCTCATCAGCGTAGTTTTCCGGCAATTCAGGACGGCTTTTCTCGACAAATCCGTTCAGGGAAAACACCGCGAGAAACCCGCCGATCACTAAAAAGGTTAACAACAGGTAGGATTTTAAATTTTTATTCATTAAAGCGATTACAAATAACTATTTAAAGTTGCGGCGATTGAAAATAAAAACGGTTATACAAAGCAGGATTGAGATATACAAAACGGCATATAAAAACGCGCCGCCGATTAAGTCTACCGGAGGCACATCACCGTGCGCGGCGTTGATTCTAAAACTATAGAACGAAAGATTCGGCAGCAGATAGTAAAGCACGTCGAAGAATAATTTAGTGAATTCCGAACCGAGATTGGCGGCGAAGTCTCTCAAAGACTGCGTGAAATTGCCGATGATGAAAATAAAAAACGTCAGTAGTGCTGACAAAGCGGGCGAGGAGAATGATGAAAACAAAACAGCGACGGCGGTTAAGATCGCCAACTCGCAAAAGATCAAAAAAACCGCTCCCCAAATCGTTAAAGCCAAACTTCCGCCGCCGACGTAGAGAATCGCTAAGGAAACGCCTGCGCCCATAATCACGACATTGACCAGCAAGGTCAGACACAATCCGAGATATTTGCCGATGATAAATTCGCCGCGCCCGACGGGTTTCGAGAATATCGCAAACACCGTCCGCCGTTCGATTTCTTTAGAAACTAACGAAACGCCGACGAAAATCGAGATGAACGCGCCGAAGACGAGCATCGCGCCCAATCCAAAATCAACAATCGTTCGTGCTTCCTGTCCGGCAGTCAATTCACCAAGAAAAATCGCGCTTGCCGTTATCAACAGAACAAAAAGAACGAGATTATACAGCACGCGGTCGCGCACGGCTTCACGGAAAGTATTGCGGGCAATGGTCAAGATTCGCATTATCAAAAACAGTTAAAAGAACAAGGATGATTTTACTGTTTAGGTGAGATAGTTGGAAAGAAGACGAAGAAACATTTGTCTGAATTGTTTAGCCACCAGTGAAATTATTTAAAAATAACTATTGCATAACCGTTCCGTAGCTACAGTCGGCAGATGATGCTACCTGAATGCTCAGGTTGTTTGTATCGGAGCGAAGTATGCCGCCAAGCGTAATGCAAAAACGTCGTGTGCCGGTTTGCGTTGCTCCTAACGAAGCAATAATCGGAACGGCATCAACGACGAAAGTCGCCGGATCGGTATTTTCAGGAATAGTGTTGAATTTATAGCCGCTTTTATTTCCGGTTGCTATTATTTCGTCAATTGACACGATGTTTCTTAAATTTGCGAGTGTTCCGTATCTGCCATTGCCGTTGCTTGCACCGTAAGATACCTGTGCGCTGTGCAGTGTTCTAACAGTAGCTAAGGCAGAAGCCTCATTAGCGGCGCGGCGGGCGGCGATCAGGTTCGGAATTGCAATAGCGGCGATGATGCCGATGACGACGACGACGATTAACAATTCGATTAACGAAAAACCTTTTTGATTTTCTTTCATTTTCTTTTTGTGAATCTGACTTTTATTCGGGAGCGTTCAGACGATAGCAAATACTACAAACGGTGTGCCAAATGATTTTACAAAATGGATTCATTGCTAAAGTCCTTGTGACTGCTAGCCTCTAAATGACTTTTGACGGCATAATTCTTACTTCGCTTAGAATGATGACCATCATTTAACAGTTTACGTCAGGACGCGCTAACATTTTCTGTCAGCGGAAAAAAACTTGGCTTGGAAGTTATTCATTGTCGAAATATGAGCGTCGAACCTTATTCGAGGCGAAGCCTTCGCGTTGGAAGATCAAAAACATTGTAAACACAAATAGCCAAGTAATGCCCGAAATTGTTGAAGCGATTTTGATTGTCATCGGTTCCTGAAAGAGTATTCTTACCGTAGATTCTTCCTCAGAAAGTAAAATAAGCATTACGCCGTTTTCATCCATTTCAATATTGACCGGGTTTTCGTTTATCGTCGCTTTCCAATGTGGATAATAAAACGTCGAGATTCGGGCGGTGGTTGCCAATCCTTTTGAAACAGAGAATGTTCTTTCTTCAGGTTTCCACTCTATAATGTCAGTTTGGCGGTTTCCCGCGATTACTTGATCTTTTATCTCGAAAGCCTCAGTTTTTGACCAAATAGTCCACCAGCAGACGAAACTTTCTTTGGCAGGTAGACTTCTCATATCGCTTTCAAAATCATCGCGCGGAAATGGAGTAAAAGTGAGCGGATTCCAAATATATACGCAGTTGAAAAGCAATATCGCCGAAGCAAAAACAATGCAAGTGTAACTCCATTTGCGCCGCCTTAAAAAATTTCCGTTTATTAAATAATGAACGGCTGCACTGGCAACTATCGCTCCGCACATCGTTGCGACAGATAGCCAACGCGCAGGAAATTGAATCTTTTGTAAAGGTGGCAAAATCTTCCAAATCGGTAGACTAAGCGGAGTAATCATTAGAAATGCTAACAACCCTAAAGGTAAAACCGTTCTGAAAATGTATTTTATTTCGTCCGTCTCTAAGATTTTTGTTTCTCGGTAGAAAATACAGACTATCGCTGAAGTTAAGAATAGAAGAGTAATGGCGAATGAGACATCAGTAATGACGGCATTGATTCCGCTGATTTCGGGTGAAAAGAAATATGTCGGGAAGAAGCCGTCGGCATAACCGTAATGTCCGCTACTAAATTTATCTGTTGCGTGATTAAGCCAACTCATTTCGCTGACCATTGGAAGCCAATAGAATGCGCTTGCTGCAAGTCCCACAGATACTCCTGTTGAAGCCTTAAACAACTGTCTAAACGGATTTTGTTTGTTCAGTAATGTAAAAGCGTAAAACGCGAGACAGAGTGAACCGATAATAGTGGTTGGCAGATGAGTCAAAATGAGAATTGTGTAGGAAACTGCCAAACCCAAAACATCGGACTTATTTTCACGTCCCAAAATTCTGGTCAAAAAGGCAAAGCAGAAAGGCAAAACCGCCGCTCCTGCAAAGTCCGCATACATAAAAGAAGATGTGTAAAGTTGGCTTAAATGATAGGGAATGACAGCGTAAAAGACGGCGGCAACGGCTGACTCCTTTGCGGAAAACCACCATCGCGCCCAGAAATAAACTCCTAAACAACCTAAGATCATCCAAAACATAAATGTTAGCCACGACGCATCAAACCAACTGCCGGTAAAGATTCGCGCCGAAGCTAATACATAATAGGCAAAGGGCGGATAGAATCTGATTCCGATGCCTCCGTAACCATAGTTTTCCTTAGCCGACCAACTCGGAAAAACGTCGCCGTTCAATAGTGACTCATAATATGTTTGAGCAAACTGGTAATGTTGCGGCAGGTCGTTCCCGTAAGGAATTCCAAAAACGACGATTGGCAATATCACTGCCATCGCCGCCAGACAAACTATCCCCATATAACACCATTCATTCTTATTTTGGAGTGAAATTTTACGCATTGAAAGTTTTGTTTGATATTGAAAGCGTGAAGGCAATTAGTTTTCCCACAGGATATTTCTAAACGGCTAAAATAAAAAGTCCCGCTCAGCAAATGCTTCGCAGGACTTCTTTCAAATGTCTAAATAGTTAAGACTTTCAAGTAACTAAAACTACTACTACTGAACAACCGTTGCTCCAGTCGTAGCACAAGTTCCTGCGGCAGAGGTTTGACTTGCCGTCGTCGCAGTCGTGTAAGCATACATCACACCATCCGTGGCGATACAGAAGTTGCGTGTTCCGGTCGCCGTTACACCTGACACAACCAGCGGACTTGCGCCGACGTTGAAGCTGGCTTGTGTTTGCGTAGCGGTAACAGGCGCAACCACCTGAACGTCAAATTTATATCCGCTCTTCGCATTTGCCGTGCCGCTTCCCAAGGTCGCGTCAACCAGGCTGTTGTCGAAAAGCAGTTGCAATGTGCCGTAGGTACCGTTACCCTTGGTCGCTTGATAGGTAACTTCCGCACTGTGCAAAGTTCTTGAAACCGATTGAGCCGAACCTTCGTTAGCGGCGCGACGCGCAGCGATCAAGTTCGGGATGGCGATGGCGGCGATGATGCCGATGATGACGACGACGATTAACAATTCGATTAACGAGAAACCTTTTTGATTCTTTTTCATTTTGTTTTTTTTCGAGACTCCTAAAATTATT
>JAYVGL010000031.1:0-2665 GCA_043772175.1 Pyrinomonadaceae bacterium
GATGACATAACGGGTTCGGTTTTCTGTTTTGAAGATTGGTTGAAAACCCATTATGTCATCTGTTGTCAACAATTACATCCTTAACTTGGCGCGAATGGGATACAGCCGAGATACGTGTAGAAAGTCCCATTAGTGTTAAACGGATTTAGCGACTTGTTCACTCCACTTTTATATTGAGAAAGTGTATTTAATATCGAGCGGCGGGATTTCGCTCAAATCAACCACATAGTCGCCGAATCTTTTGATATGCGCCGTTAAATACGGACTCAATGTTTTCAAGTCCTCTGCTGAAACCGTAAACCCTTCGCTCATCAGGTTTTTGATGATTCTCGTTTGGTCAATGACGTTTTGAAAGATTAAGGCGTTGGCGACGAGATTATTATACTTAATCTGTTTTTCCTGTTCTTCCGGGTCATTTTCCTGTAAAATTTCGCCGCCGAAATTCAGCCATTTCGCAAAATGATGAAACGATTCGACTCTATTGGTTAAGAGTCTCCAAAGAGAGAAAATGTTTCATAGGGTTTTGACCGGATTTCGCTTGAGGCTGTTTTTTTTGAGCCAGTCGTGCAAATTGGCTTCGGTTGTGCCGTAACGCCCGGCGATGAACTTCTGAGTCGAGCCGTTTTGCATTAGGGCTTCGATTTCCGGGCGATACCGATCCAGTTTTGATTTTCCCGGACCGGGTGGTCTGCCGAGTTTGATGCCTTGTTCCTTTTTGTAACGTAAGGTTTCCTTGGTGCGCTGCGAGATTAAATCGCGTTCGATTTCCGATGCCATCGAAAAAGCCATCGCCACGATTTTACTTTGAATCGAGGTGTCGAGTGACCAATTGCCTTTGACGGCATAAACCCTGACACCTTTTTCAACCGCGACCGAAAGGATTTCCATACATTCGAGCATCGAGCGTCCCAGCCGTGATAATTCGCTGACGATCAAAGTATCGCCTTTTTTGAACTCTTCGATAATTTCCGCGATCTTCCGCCTTTTCCACGAAACCTTTCCCGAAACAATTTCTTCGACAGAAACAACTTGTCCCAGATTCAGGTGATTTGCCAGATGAAGAATATCGGATTTGTTTTTCTCCAATTCCTGATCGCCGGTCGAGACCCTCAAATAACCGAGATTTTTACGGTCTTCGCTCGATTGAAAAGTCCGATCAATCATTCTTATTTGACGAGGCTGTTTCATTGGCGCGCCTCGTAGTTCGTCCCGACAAAATCTTTTGGCAGATGGTCGATAGAATCAAAACGTCGAAACTTGTCGTCCCGAGCTATCACCTGCCGGCGGCGACTGTTTCACAATCTGTTCGTGACAATGAACAACGCTTATATGCAGTGATTAATGAACATCCGACGCTCGAACAAAAACAATTACTGGATTCTTTGCCGGAGAATGCAGCCGTTGAAAACAACGAATCCTCGCCAACCTTGAAATCATTAAAACAGCCGTTTCATTCGCTCAAAGCATCACGTATCAAAGCCAACCTGAATGATTGGCAATTCCTTCAAACAATTTATCAAGCCATTTCGCCGGTTGTTTCAAAACTCGATCTGCACCCGAAAGCCGCCCGTTTTTATGCCCAGACAGGTCTTAAAACCGATATTTTTCACAACGCCCGCCGCCGCGATGAATCGCGTTACCTTCATCTGGCGGCTTTCGTCGTTTTTCAAACTTTCCATCTACAGGATATGCTGGTTGATTCACTTCTCCAAACAGTTCAGACGACCGTTAACTCCGCAACCCAGGAATATCGTGAACAGTATTTTCAGAAACGCCTCGAACACAAGAAAAATTTGTATTCTCTGCTCGAGTCGCTGCAAACGAACGTCTTTCCGACTTTTAACGTGATTTCTCAAACACTACTGCGCGAATCGCTTTCCCCAACTGAAAAATTGCCGTCAATTGAATCAGCCGTCAATGAACATCTGACCGAAAGAGAAAATCTCGAATTACAAGTTGATTCACTGGCAAAAGAAACTTCCGTCGAGTAAACCGAAGCGGAATTTTATGAAATTCTGCACAGAAAATCCCTTGCTCTGCAACGCCGCGCATCCGACATCGTGCGGTTTCTCAATGTCGATGAGCAAAACGCTAATTCGGAATCGGTTACAGCTCTGCGTAATTTTCAAAATAAAAACGGCACTATTGAAAAGAATGCGCCGCAGGATTCTCTCTCCGCCAAAGAAAAAGAGCTGCTTGCAGGCAAAAGTTTTCCGGTTTCGCTTTATAGAACCTGTTTGCAGTTTAATGGGAAATCGTTTTCACTAGGATAATGGCTTACACAACTGATTTAACCGTCCCGCAATTCGAGTTGTTAGAACAACTTTTGCCACAGAGTAAGACTTACAGCAGCGTCATTTCGCGGCACGCGCATTATCAACGCCGTTTTCTATCAATTGAAAAACGGGTGTCAGTGGCGCGATTTGCCCATTGATTTTCCGAACTGGCAAACCGTCTATTCGCAGTTTCGCCGCTGGCAACCGGATGGGACGTGGGAAAAAGTCTTGGCGACGTTGGCGCGAGAAGAGCGCAGCACAGTAAAAAAAACGAATTTCCCAGCCTTCTGATCGGAGATTCGATGTGCGCCAAGAACACGGACACGGCGGACATTGAAACCAAAGGATTTTGTTGGTATAAAGCAACTAACGGCATCAAACGGCATTTG
>JAYVGL010000032.1:0-21950 GCA_043772175.1 Pyrinomonadaceae bacterium
TTGTCAAACATCGGAGGCGTGGATTTATTTGGCGATGGTGAGCGTGATGCTCAAGCACGTTAAATCAGTAAATTGAATTTCCAAACACGCTCTAAGAGAGCTGTCGAGCGCGATCTTGACGCAGGCAAAAAGATCAATGGGTCAAACGGCATATTTTGGTGGACGAGCTTGTACTACTTGCCAGCAGTCAAGGTTCACGTAGCGGATATTCAAGAGCGCGACAGCAGCAAGCTGTTGTTTAAGAGTTGCAAGGGTCGCCTGTCGCGCTCGCTTGTGACTTGGACAGACAGCGGCTATCGCGGGAAGTTGATTAAATGGGTCGCCGTGACCTGTTGCTGGATTTTGGAAATCGTCAAAAGCTCCGATGATGTACGCTGGTTTTCAGGTGTTGCCACGTTGATAGGTCGTTGAACACACATTCACGTGGCTTTCAAAGCATTGTCGGCTGTCAAAAGACTATGAAAAAAAAATTTCTTTCATCAGAGGCGTGGATTCATAGGCGGTGGTGAGCGCAATGCTCAAGCGCATCAAATTTCCAAACACGCTTCATAGATGTATGTTGTTAACTGTTTTCTTAAAAACTTAAATTAAGTTAAACTTTAGACTTAAGTAATCGGACAAAATCAAAACAAAGTATGAAACCACAAATTCGCGCAGATACACACGGATAAATCAGATAAAATCTGTGTTTATTCGTGTGTATCTGTGGGTTTCATTTTCTTTATCTTAAACTTGCCCGACTACTTAAAAAGAGAAGAGTCAATTTTATTATTGTTCAAAGTTACAGATGAAAATGAAAAAAGTTATTTTAATCACAGGCGGAACGGGTTTCTTAGGCAGAAATCTTGCACCCGCTCTTAAAGATGAGTATGAAGTTATTTTAACCGGCAGAAACAATAAGCAAAATATTTACGCACAACAAGTGACGGGCTGTCGCGTACTGCCGATGGACGTGGCGAACATCGAAGCTGTGCGCGATACCTTTACGGAAACTCGCCCGCACGTCGTAATTCATGCCGCAGCGACAAAATTCGTTGATTTGGCAGAAAAACAGCCGATGGAATGCGTTGATGTTAACGTCATAGGTTCGCAAAACGTCGCGCGCGTCGCGGTTGAAAAAGGTGCGAATGTTGTGCTGGGAATCTCCACAGACAAAGCCGCGCCGCCTGTCAGAAACACCTACGGATTGTCGAAAGCAATTATGGAGCGAGTTTTTTGTTCGATGAACGGCAAAACCGATACTAAATTCGCCTGTGTTCGTTATGGCAATGTCGCGTGGTCAACCGGCTCGGTGTTACCGATTTGGAAAAAAATGTTTGAGGAAACTGGAATCGTTCGCAGCACAGGACCGGAAATGCGTCGTTTCTTTTTTACTGTTGAGGATGCAGTTAAGCTTGTTCTGACTGCACTCGAAAACATTGAAACGATTCAGGGCAAAGTTTTGTCGAGATATATGAAAGCTGCACAAATTGAGGACTTGCTGAATCTTTGGACAAACCATAAAGGCGGCAGTTGGGAGAAAATGGGAGGTCGCCCCGGTGAGCGCAACGACGAATTTCTAATCGGAGATATTGAATTGCCGTATGCTTACGAAAAAGTTTATGACAAAGTCACGCACTACATTATTTCCTTTAACGAAAAATCCGTTATGCCTTTAAATGAAGGTCTTTCATCAGCAAATACTGAAAGACTTACTGAGGAAGAAATGTTAATTTTGATAAATTCACCAAAAGAGTAACAATTAGCAATGATAAAAACTGCATTAATTATGGCGGCTGGACGTGGCGCGAGAATGGCACCACTGACCGACGACATTCCAAAACCAATGGCTCCGTACGGCAGTTCTACACTGATTGCCAAAGGTATTGACCGTTTAATTGGCAGACTCGAAAACATTTACGTGACTGTTGGCTACAAAAAAGCAATGCTCGCACAGCACGTTATTGAACATGGGGCGGATGCCGTCTTCAACACGGAGGATAGAGGTAATTCGTGGTGGCTTTACAATACTCTGCTACGGCATTTTGACGAGCCGGTTTGCGTTTTGACCGCTGACAACGTGGTTGAATTGGATTTCGATTTAATGGAAGAAGACTACAAAAAGCTCGAAAACCCTTCGTGTATGCTTGTTCCCGTCAGACCGGTTGAAGGTTTGGCAGGCGACTACATTTTTCACGAAAACGGCGTGGTGACGAAGCTTTCGCGTAATGAACAGACCGAAGTTTATTGTTCTGGAATTCAAATTTTAAATCCGAAAAAAATAAACGAAGAAACTATAGCCTGCGAAGATTTTTATGAAGTTTGGCAGCAACTCCTCGCCAAACGTCAATTAAAAATGTGTTCGGTTTACCCGAAAAGATGGTTCACGGTTGACACGATGGAACAACTTGCGACTTTGAATAGTTCATCGTTTTAGAGCGCAAAAGTAGCAATGGCTGAGAATACATCCTTTTCAATTATCATTCCGACGTATAATCGCGCCGACTTGATCAGTATCACGCTCGACAGCGTTTTCGCGCAAAATTATCCGTACTGCGAAATAATTGTCGTTGACAACTGCTCAACTGACAACACGATAGAAGTTCTTCAACCTGCGGTTGATGCAGGGAAAATTCGTTTAATCCGGCACGAACAAAATTTCGGACGCTCTAAGTCGCGTAACACCGGATTTGAAAATGCTACTGGCGAGTGGGTTCTCTTTCTTGATTCTGACGATCTGATGACTGAAGGAGCATTGTCCTTTCTAGCAAGTAAAGTGCGCGATTTCCCACAAGCTGGATTGATTGCCGGAATATATCTTGAAATGGATGAAGAAGGAAATTTGATTGATCAGACGCGCGCCCGAATGAAACAGAAAGCGGTTGACGGACTGGTAGAGAACGCATATTTAAACATAATCAACAATTTCTATCTGCCAATGGGCAGTTATACTGTGCATCGGGATACTGTTATGTCTGGTGGAGGTTTTGAGTCAAATCTAGAACCTTGTGAAGATTATGATTTCTGTTTAAGAATGGTACGCATTAGCCCTTTAGCTTACTTCAATAAACCAATTGTCAAAATTCGCAAACATGAAGGCAATACTCATCAAGACCCATTTTATAAAACCAGCATTAAAGTAGCTCACAGAAATTTAGCTGAAATACTCGGAAACAATTCGATTGAAAATAAAAAATGGATTATTTCAGAGCTGAGAACGAGTATCGCCAACGTTTTTTTCAATCAAAAGAAATTTAAAAATGCTTTTTGGAATTATATCCTAGCGGCTTACGTCAATCCCAAAATCACTATAAACAAGAGATTTTATAAACAAGTTTTCTCTTGTTTAGTTCCGGAATCAATGAAACAGATATTGAAAAGTTTTCTAAGAAAATCCTCCGACGTGCAAAAAAATAATTTCTGAATCATACCGGGAACTTGGATTAGCAAGTGGCTGTGTTAATTTTAATTTATAAATCGTTGAACTAATAATAGTAGTTGCAAAAATGTCGCAACTTAAAAAACTTGGCATCCGGCAATAACCGAAAATTGCTTGGTCTCTAAACAAAAGTATAAATTTACGCGAATGACAAAAAACATTAAATAAAATTTTGTTGCTTAAATCAGCTTGAATTTAAAACATGAAAAATATACAAGTCAGCATTATCGTTCCAACATTTCGCCGCCCGGAGATCTTAAAGGAAACACTTGGTGTTTTAACTAATTTGGATTTTCCGAAAGACGCATACGAAATAATTGTAGTTGATGATGGATCTGCGGATTCAACATCTGAGGTTGTAAAAGATTTTCAAAAAAAATTGCCGCGCTTAACCTATCATTTTCAAGAGAATAGCGGTGTTGCTAAGGCTCGCAATGAAGGCGTAAGGGTAGCGCAAGGTGATGTGTTAATATTCAACGACGACGACATTCTTATTGAACCTGATAATATTCGAAAACATTTGCGTCATTTGTCAGAATTTGGTAATTGTTTGGTATGCGGTCATTGGGAATTCACTCCTGAATTAGAAGAATCTATGAAGTCAACGCAGTTTGGTCGTTTTCGTATGGCAATGGAGAATTGGTATAAAAGAGAGAATAAGAAAGATTTGATTCGCGGCACTTGTTATCAATCGCAAACCATATCACCGCAAAATGCCAGTGTTCGTCGTAAAGATTTTTGGCACATCGGCGGTTTTGATGAAGATTTTCCGTACGCGGGCTGTGAAGACCACGAATTTGTATTAAGGTCGATAAAAGCCGGATACAAATTTATATATGACTATGACATAAGATTATTAAATAATGACCGGCGCATTGACATTGAACAATTTGGCGAACGAAATCGGCGCGGTGCGGTCACCAAAGTTTTAATTGCTCATAAGTTTCCCGACGAAGAAGCCTCTCACCCAATGATCATAGAAAACGGATTTGTTAAATTGGGTGAGCCACTCAAGCGAACCGCAAAAAAAGTCGTCAAAAAAATTATGGCAACGTCGAGCGTATCTACTTTATTATTGGGTTTGACACGATTTTTGGAGAAAAATTGGAAAAACAGTTTTTTGTTGACCCGCTTATACACTATCTCTTGCGGAATTTACATTTTTCGCGGAATACGCGAGGGGATCAATCGTTATGGCGAACCGCAAAAAAAATGAGTCATACAAAGCCTACACAGCGGAATTTCTTACGTCAGGCAAATATATTTGAGCGATGGCAAGCGTAATACTCAAGCACATCAGATTAACAAATCAAATCCCAAACACGCTTTAAGAGTAGTGCAAACATCAAAGTTGACGTATCTCAGTGAGAATGTTGCCAAATTCCGCCGCCACAAAGAGGACACTTTTCAAAGGATGATGCAAGAGAAATGCTTTGAGGTAGCATAGATACATCTGGCAGAGGTGAAAGCCTACTGGTATCTTAAAAACAAAGAGGCAATTATATCGGAGTGGAAAAAGTTTATTGCCAATGACTTCTTCGGCAGAAAAGAGTTCGAAAATTCTTTGTGTAATCACGCCGCGTCAGCTTTCTATGATCCGAAAAAGGTTTTGAGCAAAAAGTTTTACAAACGAATTATTTCCTGTTTGCTTCCGGAATCATTAGAGAGAAGAACAAAAGAGATTTCGTCGGCGACTGACTGATCTTTATTCCGTCTATGATTTAGAGTAATGTCAGTGATTGCCGCCGAAGCAGGTGAAATTTCCTGGTAAAATCGTGCTGACTGTTCTTTGGAAAGGTGAAGCAACTGGTTAATATATATTGCGGACATAAATTTACGAGCGTTAGGCTTCATCGGACTATTTCGAGATCCGAAGAGACTACGACAACATAGAAAAATCTTCAGCTTGCTAAGAAATTGGAGAGAATTTTTGTCAGCAAAACTGCGCGGCTCAAAAATCACCGATCTCTACTTTCGCAACGGTTTTGTTCTTCACGCGCCGCCGGAAGTTGATCTAGCATTCCTGTTTCACGAAGTTTGGCTGGACAAAGTTTACGACTTGAAAGGTTACGAGATCAGCGAAACAGACTTGGTGGTGGACATCGGAGCGAACATCGGAGTTTTTGCTCTCTACGCCGCTTACAGGGCGAGCAAAGGCGAGGTTTTGGCTTTTGAACCATTCCCCGCAAATGCTGATTTCCTCCGGCAAAACATATCCGAGAGCAAATTGACGAACGTAACCGCTTCTCAAAAAGCAGTTGCCGCAACCGGCGAAACACGACAATTAACTGTGTCAGAGGAGTGGATCAAACACTCTTTACAGAATGATATGCGCGGTTCCACAACAGCGTCGGTTATTAATATTGAATGCGTTACACTTGACGACGTGATGCGCGGCAGAGAGGTTTGTGATTTGCTGAAGATTGATTGTGAGGGAAGCGAATATGAGATTTTTTACGCTGCTTCGCCGCAGACAATCGGGAAAATCAGACGCATCGCCGGCGAATATCACGAAATTGACTCGAACGAAAAAAACGGTGCTTATCTGGTAAAGTTTTTAGAAAAAAATAATTTCGAAATTGATGTTTTTTCCCCGTTTGACGATAACTGCGGTGCTTTCTACGCCAGACAAATTTGCCCTTGAAATTTTTCCGGTGTAACTATTAAATTTGTTAGTCTTAAAAGAAATGCAGAGAATTTCGGTTGTGATTCCGACCTACAACTACGCGAGTTTTATCGGTCAGGCAATCGAAAGCGTTTTGAGCCAGACTCGCCTACCGGATGAAATTATCGTAGTTGATGACGGTTCGACGGACGAAACGGAAATGGTTGTCGCTAGATTCGGCAACAGTGTTCGTTACATTAAAAAAGCTAACGGCGGTGTCTGTTCGGCGAGAAATACGGGAATAGAAAGCTCAACCGGAAATTTTATAGCTTTTTTCGATGCTGACGATATATGTCATCCAACCAGATTTGAAAAGCAACTGGCGAAATTTGCCGAAGATTCGGCGATAGGTTTGGTTCATTGCGGCATTCGTGAGATTGACGGCATCGGGAACATCATACGAGTTAATTTAGATGGAAAAGAAGGATGGGTTGCCGAAGAGATGTTGCTGCTGAAGCCGGTCGTGGTTGGTCCGGGCGGCACTATCATCGTCAGGCGTGAAGCGGTCAGCGCGGTCGGGGCGTTCAATGAACGGTTGGAAATCTACGAAGACTGGGAATTCTGCTATCGAATCGCTAATAAATACAAAATCGGTTTTGTGAGCGAGGCGTTGGTTGATTACCGTCTGCACGGTCACAATTCACATCTGAATCTGGAGAAAATGGAAAAGTCTCTGGAGATCGCTTTTGCCCAAGCGTTTGATGCGGGCGGCGAAACGAAACGCCGCCTGCGCCGCACCTCTTACGGCAACTTCTATAAAATGCTGGCAGGCTCATATTTCCAACAACGCAACTACCCTAAATTTATAAAAAATTCACTGAAGAGTTTGTGGATGAACCCAAGCAATGCCCGCCATTACTTGACATCTTCGCTTCGTCGCCTACTTAAAAGTTAAATTTCCCAAACAATCGAAACACAATGGTAAAGATAATCTACGTAGTTTACTGGGGCGCACTTGAACCGCTCGGACAGTCACTGGTTGTTCCCGCTGTCATTAAACTGGCGCAGATGGGAGCCGACGTAACATTGGTAACTTTCGACAAGCCAAAGGATTTAGCCGACAAAGATGAAGTAAGGCGTGTAAAAAAAATGTTTGAAGACGAGGGAATTCGTTGGTTTCCTTTGAAATATAATGCAGGAAGCGCGAAGACGCTTTTCGATGTCGGACACGGTATCGCGCACGGCATCGCTCGCCGCCTCAGAGAGAAGTTTGACATCGTTCACGCCAGAACTTACGTCGGCGGGCTAATCGGACTTTTTCTCGCGCCGATGCTCGGCGCGAAATTCATCTATCACAACGAAGGTTTCTACCCGGACGAGCAAGTTGACGGCGGTGTTTGGAAGTTGAATTCACGTCCGCATCGAGTTGCTAAATGGCTGGAAAATGTGATGTATGCTCACGCCGACGGGATTATTGCACTGTCGCACCACGCTGAAAATATCATCAAACAACTGCCGTCGATAGTCCGTCATCGAACGCCGGTAATTTTCGTCCCGAGCTGCGTTGATTTAGACCGCTTCAAATTCCTGAAAGCGAATTCGCCGGCGCGGAACGGCGAGACAAAATTCGTTTATATCGGCAGTGTTGGGGCGCGCTACACGCTTGATAATATCGGACGCTTCGTCTCAATCGCTCTCGAAGCGGACAATGCGGTGCGTCTTCAAATCTACAGCAGAGCCGTGCCGTCGCTGATAAGAAAAATGCTTTCAGACGGCGGTCTGTCCGACTCGTCGTGGGAACTTTCGGCAGTTCCCTATTCCGAAATGTCCCGCTGTCTCTCCGAACACGATGTCGGACTGTTTTCCTTGACCGAGGGAATTAGCGAACACGGCTGCTCGCCGACGAAAATCGGCGAGTATTGGGCGACCGGTCTGCCCGTCGTTACAACGCCGAATGTCAGTGACACGGACGAAATCATTCGACGAGAGAAGGTTGGTGTTGTTTTGAAAAACCATACCAAAGATGCTCACACAACGGCTTTTCGGGAACTTCAGGAGCTGCTGAAAGACCCTGAACTCGCCGTGCGCTGCCGCCGGGCGGCGGAAAAACACTACTCGCTCACTCCTGCGTGCGAAAGACAAATCGCTCTTTACAAACGCCTGACGAAAAATTAAAATCCATTGAAAGTTGAATATCTACTGTTTTATGAAAAACGCCGCCAAAAGTTTTTTATCTCATAATTTGTTCCTTCCCTTTGCGGCAAGTCGGCGATTTATTTTTTTGTATCACGATATCTCCAAAGAGACTGAAAAGCACTTTTCCGCAGAGTATTACTCAACAACTCCAGACAATTTTGAGCGGCAAATCAATTTTTTGAGCCGGAAATTTGAAATAGTTCCGCTTAACGCTTTGGTCACTGATAATAAATTGAGCGGGAGGAAACACTACGCGAGCGTTGTGTTTGACGATGGTTTTCTTTCCGTCAAAGAGACGGCGATGAAAATCTTGTCAAAAAATGACATTCCGTTTGCGGTCTTTGTTAACAAAACGGCGATACTCTTCGACCAATTGTGGGTTTCCAACTTAATTATTCACCAAAAAGACGAGAAATATCTGCGACAGCTTTATAGTTGTTTGAACGAATTGGCTGCGTCTTATGATAATTTTGCATCCGACCCGGTTCGGACGATAAACGAGTGTGTTGATTTTGACAGCCGATTTAAAAAGAAATATCTGCATTCAATGAAGAATTTCGTAAAGAGAACGTATCTGAATCCGGAAGACGTAGCGTCTCTCTATGAAAAAGGAGTTTTGATAGGCAGTCATACATCAGACCACTTTCGGCTGAATCATTGTGCCGACGAAGAACTTTTGCTCCAAATAGAAGACAATAAAGTTTTTTTAGATGAGTTACTTGAGACCGAGACTAAACATTTCGCCATTCCGTTCGGCAAAAAAGAGCATTACAGCGAAGTTGTGATTGAAAAACTGCGTGCCGCCGGACACGATTTTATCTATTCGACCAATCCGATTCCCTTCGGGTTGGAAGAAATCGCAAACGACCGCTTTTTGTTTCCGCGAATTGGACTCGCTAACAATTCCCCGGAGGAAATAATGTTTTATATCAACCGGACGTTTCTCAAAAAGTATGATCTTTAACATCGTTGGCGCGGAATTTGAGTCGTAAGGAGACTAATAAGAGTGGAAAAGAAAAATTTTGACTTCAAACCGGTTGATTACGGCAACCTGCACGAATTGGCTGATATGTTCAAGGCGTGTTTCGGCGTAAACCCGCCGCAAAATTATTTTGAGTGGAAATTTCTGCAAAATCCGGCTGGCAGAGCAGTCGGCTATACGGCTTATCACGAAGGCGATGTCGCCGGATTTTACGGAGTCATTCCCGAACAATTTATGGCGGGCGGCGCGAAGGTCGTTATCTATCAGTCAATGGATACAATGACTCATCCGAATTACCAGCGGCAGGGTTTGTTTACCAATCTGGCTCGAACTACTTATCAGCATTTGATCGAACGCGACAAAGAAGTTTTCATCATCGGCTTTCCAGGCATCACTTCGCATCCTGGATTTGTCAAAAAACTCGGTTGGAAGGACATTGTATTGATTGATTATATGTTTCTCAATCGGACGGCTTTCAAGGTTAGAAATCTCTTCTCAAAATCTTCAAATCTGTCATTCAGCAAAGTTCAGATGTTCGAGGAGAGTTTTAACTCGTATTTTAGTGACAAAAGCTATCAGGAAAAAAGGATTTCGCGTTTTTATAACGAGAACTTTTTGAATTGGCGGTTATCGAATAACCCTTCGCTGAGATATGAAGTCGCTAAAGTTACCGAGGCAGGAGTCGTCATTGGTTTCTTCGTGTATAGGCTGGATGAAGAAAAGAGATGCTTTGTAAATCATATTGATTTCATCAACGACGAGTTATACGAAAAATATACGAACGCGATTTGCGATTATTTGTTTGAGACGACTCAAAGCAGCTTCCTGTATACGTTCGAGCCAACATTGCCGTCGTTAAATCAAGCCTTCAAAAAGAACTGGTTTCTTAAAAACACGCTTGCGAAAGGTCCATTCTCTTACAAACCGCCGTTTATCGGCTACTCAAACAAAGAAAAAATCAACGGCATCGGTTTTTTTCAAAAAGACAGCTATGACATTGAGCCGCTTCTGCGCGACTATTAAACTCTTAATCGACGTTCTCTAAATCTGTCAGACAACCGCGACGAAGAATTTCGACCCTATAAAAACTTGACTCAGCCTCAATGTGTTTTTTTGTGTCGGACTGTTCCAACGAGTTGTGGTAAGGTTTGGTTTTTATGATTTTATGGAAGTTTTAGGACTTTGTTCGTATCCTGTGGGATCGGCGGCAACCAGATATCGCCTTATGCAATTTGTCGCGCCGCTGGCGGAAAAAGGAATCAATCTTTCGGTCAACCCATTTTTGACGGAAAGCGACTTTGCGGCATTTTACCAGCCGGGAAATACACTTCGGAAAGCAACGGGAATGTTGCGCCCGATAACCAACCTCTTTCTAAAATCTCTTTACGCGAAAAAATATGACGTGCTGTTCGTGCAGCGCGAGGCAATGATGTTCGGTCCGCCTTTTTTTGAATGGCTGGCGAAGAAAGTCGGCAACTGTCCGATGGTTCTCGACTTGGATGATGCGACCTACGTTCGCTACGTCAGTCCCACTTACGGACATTTGGGAAGCGCGCTGAAATTCTTCGGCAAAACGGACACGCTTATCGAATGGTCGGAGACGGTGATTTGCGGAAATCGCTTTATCGCCGAATATGTTGGAAAAAAAGGAAGAAAGGCGGCTATTGTGCCGACGGTCGTCAATACTGATGTATTTTGTCCGGTTGAGAAGAACGAAAGCAAAACGCCGGTCATTGGATGGATCGGAACACATTCGGCGTTTTCTTTGTTGGAAGTGCTTTTTCCGATTTTGCGGAAACTGGCTCTTAAATATGATTTTGTCTTAAAGATTGTTGGCTCAGGAAGGGAGAAAGTTGAGATCGAAGGCATCAAGATCGAAAATTCCGAATGGAATCTAGAGCGCGAAGTCGAAGATTTTCAGTCACTTGATATTGGGCTTTACCCGATTACAGTGGTGGGAAACGCCAGCCAGGATTGGATCATCGGTAAATCAGGATTCAAAGCGATTCAATATTTGTCGCTCGGAATACCATTCGTTGTTTCGCCGGTCGGAGTGTGCGCGGAAATCGGCGTCGAAAACGAAACGCACTTCGCGGCAACCACCGAAGATCAGTGGTATGAGTCGCTGAAAATTTTGCTGGAATCCTTTGAAAAACGCCAGAGAATGGGCAGCAACGGTAGAAACTATGCTTTGCAACATTTTACTGTTTCCCAACAAACAGATAAGATTGTCGAGGTGCTAACGAAAAAACTTTAGTCGAAATATTATGAATAATATTGAAAATCAAAAAAATATTGAAAATCAAAAAAAAGAAGCGATTGAAACGCAGTCCGCCCGTGCTGACCAATTCGCCGAGAGTTATGTTTCGCTTGAGAGGGAGGCTTACGAAGATTGTTTCAAATACAGTCGTCACCAACTCAACAAACTATTGAAAAAGCTTTTGCCGCAGGACGGCAAGGGATTACGGTTGCTGGACGCAGGCTGCGGCACCGGACATCATATCGCGCAACTCAGAGCGCGCGGGTACGATGTCGCCGGAGTTGATGCGTCGAAAGAGATGCTGGAACACGCTCACGCCAATAACCCGGACTCAATCATTCTGGAAGCCGATGTCGAGGCGATTCCGTTGTCCGATGGCGAGTTTGACATAATTTTGTCGGTCGAGGTTTTGAGACATCTGCCGCGTTCGGCTCAAACTATCGCGGAAATGTCACGGCTGTTAAAACCGGGCGGGTTTTGCCTGGTAACGGCGACTCCACTTTTGAATCTGAACGGCTATGCCTTGATAAACCGTTTAGCGCACAGCGTCAAAGTCAGTGATTTGGCGCAACATAAACAGTCGTTTCATACAACTGCCCGATTGCGGAAGGAATTTACCGATGCCGGATTTTCTTCGGTAGAGATTTATGGCGTTTATATCGGACCGGTAAATTGGATACAAAGAATATTCCCGAAAGCTCTGCCGTCGGTATTGAAGAAATGGGAATCAATTGACGATAATCTAGCGGATAAGTCGGTGTTGCGCGAACTGTCCAACATGTTTTTGATAAAAGCCGTTAAATAGACGAACGCATTCTTATGATAGGGAAAGAACTTCGTGTGTTGAAAAAAGGCATTTTTACGATTAGCCTTGACTTTGAACTGATTTGGGGAACAGCCGATTTGTTTGGGGTTGAAAACTTTCGGCAAGCTTGTGAGATAGAAAGAGAAGAAGTTGTTGACCGCTTGCTGGATTTGTTCAACGAATTTAAGATTCCCGCAACCTGGTGTACAGTCGGGCATTTATTCCTGGAAAATTGTCAGTCGGCTTCGGGCGAAAAACATCCCGAAATCGCCCGCCCTCGTCACAAATGGCACGAGGCGGACTGGTTTATTCACGATCCGTGCAGTAACGAAGTATCGGAGCCTTTGTTCTATGGAAAAAGTTTGGTTGAAAAGATTCTTGGTAGCACGGTAAAACAGGAAATCGGCAGTCATTCCTTCTCGCACATAATCTTCGGCGATGGAGGCTGTTCCGTCGAAAGCGCGCGCACCGATATTGCAGAATGTGTTAAAGCGGCAGAGAAATTTGGTATCGAGTTAAACTCATTTGCTTTTCCGCGCGATAAAGTCGGGTATCTTGAAATCTTAAGCGAATTTGGATTCACCACCTATCGCGGTGCCATTCCGAAATGGTATGAACAAGGTGAAACTCGCAGTATCGTCAAACGGCTTGCTCACCTGTGGGATGTTATCACCGCCGCGTCGCCGCCAACGGTTTTACCGGAATATGAACCCGGCGGCTTACTGAACATTCCCGGCTCAATGATATTCTTCCCGATGCACGGGATTCGACGTTATATTCCAATGTCTCGGCGGGTAAAAAGAGCGCGTAAGGGCTTAGACTTGGCAGCATCGGAGAAGCGCATTTTTCATTTGTGGTTTCATCCGACCAATATGTCTTTTGAGATTGACCGGATGTTTGACGGTTTAAGAGAAATTCTAGAGTATGCCGAGAAACTTAGAGAAAAAGGGGAGTTGGAAACGCTCTCAATGATTGAGATAACTAAATTAAATTCCTAATATCAAATTTCCAAATTTAGCTTTAAATATTATTTGTAAAATATAATGTATATTCTTGGTTTAACAACTTTGGGCGATTCAGCCGCTGCCCTAATCAATAACGGCGAGATCGTCGCGGCAGCGGAAGAAGAGAGATTTTCGCGCAAAAAACACCAGAGCGGTTTTCCGTTTCTTGCCGTTCAGTATTGTCTGGATGAAGCAGGCATCACAATGGCTGATGTCGAACACGTCGGTCTTTACTGGAAACCTTGGGTTTTAAGGCACAAAGCGATGCAAGCCGTGAAAGCCGCACTTATTTCTCCTAATATGTTTAGAGCGCGTGCCGACCGCGGAGTCGGCGGTGTTGGCAGCAGCTATTTAGGGATGTTCAAGTATCCAAAATTGATTCGTAAACATTTTGGCGACAGCAATTTCAAGTTTCATTATCTTGACCATCATCAAACTCACGCGGCGAGCGCGTTTCTCGTCTCACCTTTTGAAACTGCGGCAATTATAACTTGGGACGGAACCGGCGAAGACACTACGACGCTCTTCTGCCAAGGCAAAGGCAACAAAATTGAGGTTCTCAAGCGTATCAAATTGCCGCACTCGCTCGGACAATTTTATTCTGCCGTAACCAATTATATTGGGTTCGATATGTTTGGCGGCGACGAGTGGAAGGTAATGGGACTCGCCGCTTACGGGAAACCTGATTATTACGATTTTTTGTCGAAACGAGTGCTGACGAGCGACGGCAACGGCGGTTTCAACCTAAATATCAAAGTCTTAGACCATCATCTCGCCAAGCGTTATGAATTCTCGGATGAAGTGAGCAGAGAACTTGGAGGAGCGCGCAAAAGAGGCGAAGAATTACTCGAACGACATTGGAATATTGCCGCCAGTGCGCAACGTGTTCTAGAGGACACGGCGATTAGGCTTGTCAAAAACCTCAAGGAAATGACCGGAGAAGAAAACCTATGTATGGCAGGTGGAGTGGCTTTTAACTCAGTGATGAACGGCAGAATTTTTCACGAAACCCCTTTCAAACGATTTTATGTGCAGCCAGCCGCTGGCGATGCCGGATGTTCGCTCGGAGCGGCTCTAATGATTTGGCATCAGAAATTAAATAATCCGCGCAAATTGGTGATGAATCACGCTTACTACGGTCCGAAGTTCTCCAACCAAGAATGTCAGGCGGCACTCGATCAATCCGGCTTGAAATATGAAACTCTTCCTGATGATACTTTGCTTCCCAGAGTAGCGAAAATGATTTCCGAAGGGGCTATTATCGGATGGTTTCAGGGACGAATGGAGTGGGGACCGCGCGCCCTCGGAGCGAGAAGTTTCGTCGCCGATCCGCGCCGCGCCAATTTGCGTGAAGACCTTAATCACAAAGTCAAGCTGCGCGAATGGTTCCGTCCACTGGCACCTTCGATGTTAGAGGAAGAGAGTTTCAATGTATTTGGTAAAGAACACCACGACCCTTTTATGATTACGGTTATCGAAGTTGCGGAGGAATATAAGTCGAAAATTCCGGCGGTAGTTCATGTTGATGGCACAGCGCGTCCGCAGATGGTCAGTCATCAGACAAACCCGCGTTACTGGAATTTAATCAACGAATTCAAAAAAATAACAGGCGTTCCGATGCTTTTGAACACGTCTTTTAATGTTCAAGAACCAATTGTTTGCACTCCGCAGGACGCTATCAATACGTTTAAGAACGCCAATTTCGACGCGCTCGTATTAGAGAATAGCTTGGTTTTGCGGATTAATAATTAGATGGACAACAGACTTCTGGCAATCATTTGCGCGGTCATCGCAGTGGCAGTAGCGATTGTTTCCTTCCCCGATGGATTCGCCGCGCTTTTGATCTGCACGACCCTGTCTCTGACAAGTCTTCTACTCATCAATCGTTTTTTTCAAGAAAAAGAAAAAGAGTTTCTTGTTCGTATTTTTCTTGTTGGACTCATAATTAGAGTTTTGTTCGCTACATTTCTTCAGGTTTTTGAGATTCGAACCTTCTTCGCAGAAGATTCAATGCTCTACGATATACTCGGAGATCGGCTGGCAAATTATTGGTGGGGTGCTAACGTAATTCAAGATGCTTATCTAAGCAGGGCTATCAGCGTCGGCGGACCTGGATGGGGTATGAATTACTTGATTGGAGCCATTTATTTCGTGGTAGGACGTAATCCATTTGCCGCACAACTTTTCATCACCGTTTTTGGAGCCTTCACATCGGTATTGATTTATATTTGCTCGAAGAAAATTTTCAATAACCAAAATGTCTCTAAAACCGCCGCGACAATCGTCGCGCTTTGCCCGTCTTTGATAATATGGTCGTCGAACATCCTTAAAGACGGGCTGATAATTTTTCTTTTGGCTTTGGTGATGGTAAATGTTCTGTATCTTTTGGAAAAAATTCGATATGAGCATCTGGTAATGATACTGGTGGCAATGTTCGGGATTTTGGCACTGCGATTCTACATTTTTTATATGGTGGCGGCAAGCGTAGTCGGGGCTTTCCTTATCGGCACGAGTAACAGCATTAAATCTATTGTTGGGCGAGCATCTTCGATTGTCATACTTGGTATAGTCCTCACCTATTTTGGGGCAGCCAGCACAGCAACAACAGATTTTGAGCAGTATGGCAGTCTTGAAAGAGTTCAGTTAAGCAGGGACTATTTAGCCAGCAGCGCAAAATCCGGTTATGCGAGCGATACTGACATAACTACTATGCAGGGGGCTTTGTCTGCGCTCCCGATGGGATTCGCTTATCTAATGCTGGCACCGTTTCCCTGGCAATTATCAAATTTCAGGCAGTTGATTACTTTGCCTGAAATGCTTGTTTGGTGGACTTCGCTGCCCCTTCTGGTAATCGGAATATGGTATACCGTCAGACAACGTCTACGTAACGCGGTGGCAGTACTGCTTTTTACTTTGATGTTGACCATCAGTTACTCGCTATTTCAGGGCAATGTTGGAACAGCATATCGTCAAAGGGCGCAAATTCAAGTTTTTTTGTTTATTTTTATCGCGGTTGGGGGAACTCTTTTGAAAGAAAGATCTGAGAATAAAAAAGCGGTCAGGGCATCGTATCAACAGCGTTTCAATCAAAGAATTCAAAGTAAATTTTAACTTCCTTCTTCAATAATTTTTTATCCAATGTGCGGAATTGTCGGAATAGCCAACGCAAATTTGCGGTCTGTGGACGGTGAGATTCTACAGCTAATGAACAAGGCGATTATTCATCGCGGACCTGATGACGACGGTTTCTACCTGAGAGAAAATATCGGCTTGGCGATGCGGCGATTGGCGATTATTGACGTAGCGCACGGCGAGCAGCCGATTTATAACCGCGACAAGACCTCCTGCATTGTTTTTAATGGAGAGATCTACAACTTTGAAGAACTTAAAGAAAATCTCGAATTGAGAGGTGTCAGGTTTCGCACTAAATCCGACACGGAGGTAATTGTTTGCCTCTACGATGAATACGGGGTAGATTGTGTATCTCACCTGCGCGGAATGTTCGCATTTGCGATTTGGGATGACCTTGATAAGTCTCTTTTTATCGCTCGTGACCGAGTGGGCAAAAAGCCGCTTCTTTATTCGCACCAACCCAACGGCGACTTGATTTTCGGTTCGGAATTTACCGCGCTTCTGGCGCATCCGGCGATTTCGCGTGAAGTGGATTTTGAAGCAATTGACAGTTATCTCTCATATCTTTGCATTCCCGCCCCGCAAACTGCTTTCAAACAAATCAGGAAGCTGGAACCGGCGCACTGGCTTCGTTGGCGGAACGGAGAAATCGAAACCAAAAGATACTGGATGCCGGAGTTTTCAAAAAAGATAGCAATTTCCGAGTCTGAAGCAATCGAGGAAACAACGCGCATTCTCCGCGAGTCAACCAAACTCCGCATGATTTCGGAAGTTCCTCTGGGCGCGTTTCTTTCGGGCGGGGTTGACTCCTCGACGGTCGTCGCGTTAATGGCGCAGGAAAGTTCGCAGCCCGTAAAAACTTTTTCCATCGGTTTTGAAGAGCAGGATTTTAACGAGTTAAAATATGCCAAGCGAGTCGCTGAATTCGTTGGAGCGGAATATAACGAGTTTATCGTCAAACCCGACGCTCTGGAAATTTTACCGACATTAATTGAACATTACGGTGAACCGTTTGCCGATTCGAGCGCGATTCCAACTTACTATGTGGCGAAGGAAACAAAAAGATTCGTAACGGTCGCCCTTAACGGCGACGGCGGCGATGAATCGTTCGCTGGTTACGAACGCCACGTTGCGATGCAGATTGCACAAATCTATAATCGTTTCCCGAAACTGTTGCGAAAGTTGCTGATTGAAGAGCCGATTAAACTACTTCCTTCTTCCGAACTCAAAAAATCGCGTGTGAGAGATGCGAAGCGTTTTTTGGAAGTTGCCGCTCTGCCGAAAACGGAACGCTATTTTCGTTGGATGTCCGTCTTCGACCGCGCGACGAAAAAGGAAATTTATACGAGTGAGTTTGCCGCCGTTGTTGCCGCGCAGAATTCGTCTTCGTTTCTCGATAGTTGGTTTGCCAAAGCTATCGGCTTAGGAGTTTTAGATGCGACGCTGTTGACCGACCAGATGACCTACTTGCCAAACGACTTACTTGTTAAGGTTGATATCGCTTCGATGGCGAATTCACTCGAAGCTCGGTCGCCGTTTCTCGATCACAAAGTGATCGAGTTTGCTGCAAGCCTGCCGGAACATCTGAAAGTTCAAAGGTTTGAGACTAAATCGCTGCTCAAAAAAGTAGCGGCGCGACTGGTTCCAAAAGAAGTAATCTATCGCCGGAAGATGGGTTTCGGCGTTCCCCTCGGCGACTGGTTTCGCGGGGAAATGAAAAATTTTGTCAGAGAAATTCTGCTTTCCGAAAAATCCCTTGATCGCGGAATCATAAAGCGTGAAATGCTTGAACGGTATGTCAGTGAGCATACAAACGCCGAACGTGACCATACACCCCAAATCTGGACTTTATTAATGTTAGAACTTTGGTTTCAAAGGTTTATTGATTGACTACACAAATGTAACTTAAAAAGTAGTCGCTGACTTCGGAGACGATTGGACGCGGTTCGACTTTGATTTGGGCTGTGGCACAGACGCTGGACGAAAATAGTTGCGTCGTGAGTCGGCAAATTGCATTTGATTGATCCGAGCGAGGTGATTGAGGTTGCTGAACGCAATTTGAAAGACCGCAAAGACTGCGAGTTGCATCGCGCGACGGTTCAAGAAATTCCACTCGCTGACGGTTCGCAGGATTTTGGTTATGGTTCGGGAGTTCTACATCATATTCCTGACACTGAAGCCGAACTCCGGAAATGTGTTAGTAAACTCAAGAAAGGTGCGCCTTTTCTGGTTTATCTCTGCCACCGCTTCGACAATCGTCCGGCGTGATTTCGCGCACTTTGAAAAGCGTCGAGTAAGGTTCGGCGGGTCGTCAGCCGAATGCCGCGTTCGTTTCGGAGTCAGCCGGATTTTGGCGGCGACGGTGTATTTTCCGCCGGCACGAACGGCAAAAGTTTTAGAGAGAACAGATAAAAACGTCGAAGAGTTTCCGCTTTCGCAATATCGTAATAACAGTTTTTACACGATGCGAACGAATGCGCTCGACCGCATCGGCACGATTTTGGAGAAGCGTTTTACAAAAAGCGAAATCCGCGAAATGATGGAGAGATGCAGATCAGAAAACATTACGTTCGGTGAAACGTCTTTTTGGACGGCAATCGGTCTTAAGAAATAAAACTTTATGAAAGGAATCGTATTAGCAGGCGGACTCGGTTCGCGCCTGAAACCGTTGACGAAAGTTACTAATAAACATCTGTTGCCGGTTTATAATCAGCCGATGATTTATTATCCGATTCGGACGCTGATTAACGCCGGGATTGACGATATAATGATCGTAACGGGCGGAAATTCGGCGGGCGATTTTCTTAAATTGCTGGGAAACGGAAAAGAATTCGGGTTGAAACACATCAATTACACTTATCAGGAAGGCGAGGGCGGCATTGCTGACGCGCTTTCTTTGGTCGAGCATTTTGCCGACGATTCTCCGATTTGCGTGGTTTTGGGCGACAACGTGATTGAGGGAAATATCCGGAAAGCCGCCGAAGATTATGCAAAGCAAGGCGCGGGGGCGAAAATTCTTTTGAAAAAAGTTCACGATCCGCAGAGGTTCGGCGTTCCTGAACTGGACGGCGATAAGGTTTTGCGTATCGAAGAAAAACCCGACCATCCGAAATCGGATTTTGCGGTGATCGGGATTTATTTTTACGACGCGACCGTTTTCGACGTGATTAAAACCCTGAAACCTTCGGGGCGCGGCGAGATGGAAATTACCGATGTCAACAACCACTATATCAATCAGGGCGCGATGACCTGGAACGAGCTTGAAGGCTGGTGGACGGACGCGGGGACGTTTGAAAGTCTGCTTCACGCGACGAATCTGGTGGCGGAAAGCGGAGCTAATAATTTGGAGATGAGAAATGCAAACAGCTAAAGAAGAATCGCCGTTTACGAAAGGGAAAATTCACGATGTCGTCGTGTATCCGTTGAAAAAATTCGTTGACGAACGCGGCTGGCTCGCCGAGCTTTTCCGGCACGACGAAATTGCCGAAGAGTTTTACCCGGCGATGGCGTATATTTCCGTAACCGAACCGCTCGTGCAGCGCGGTCCGCACGAACACGCCGATCAGACGGATTTGTTTTGTTTTATCGGAGCGGGAAATTTTAAGCTGAGGCTTTGGGACAATCGCGCCGATTCGCCGACGTATCGCAGCGTGATGACTTTATTCGTCGGAGCCGACAGTCCGCAGGCGGTAATCGTTCCGGTCGGCGTGGCGCACGCTTATAAAAACATCAGCGCGACGGAGAAAGGAGTCGTCATCAATTGCCCGAATCGGCTTTTTATGGGCGTTGGCAAAAAAGAAGCGATTGACGAAATTCGCCACGAAGATGATCCGCACACGATTTTTCAGATAGATGGCTAGATTAAAGTCGAGAGTCGAGAGTCGAGAGTTCGGAATCGAATCCGGGCAGGACGAATTGACGGAAAACAGAATCTCCAAAATAAGAAAGCCGATAAAAATCGTCCGCATCATTGCGCGGCTTAACGTCGGCGGTCCGGCGCGGCACGTCGTCTGGCTGACGAAGGCATTTCAAAACAGCGAGTATAAATCTGTTCTGCTGGCTGGGCGAGTTCCCGAAGGCGAAGAAGATATGAGCTATTTCGCTGCCGAAAACTCGGTTGCGCCCGTTTATATCGAAGAGATGAGCCGCGAACTTTCGCCGCAGGACGTAATCTCGCTTTGGAAAATTTACCGGCAGTTGCAGCGCGAACAGCCTGATATTATTCACACGCACACGGCGAAAGCCGGAACGGTCGGGCGCGTCGCCGGTTTTCTCTACCGCTGGCTTTCCTGGAAAGATGTCAAAATCGTTCACACTTTTCACGGACACATCTTTCACAGCTACTACGGCACTCTGAAAACCAAAATCTTTTTAATCATCGAAAAAACTCTGGCGAAAGCGGCGACCGATAAAATCGTCGTCATCAGCCGCCAGCAGTTTCAGGAAATTCACGAAAAATTTAAGGTCGGCAAAAAAGATCAGTTCGAGATTATTCCGCTCGGCATTGATTTGGAGGCGTTCGCCGATTGGCGGGCGAAACGGCATCTTTTGCGCGAAGAGGTCGGCGCGGGCGACGACGAGATTTTAGTCGGACTCGTCGGCAGGTTAACGGAAGTCAAAAATCATTCGCTGTTTCTGGAAGTCGTGAAACTCCGGCGGGAAAAATCGGACGCGATGAAGGTGAAATTTATCATTATCGGCGACGGACATCTGCGCGAATCGCTCGAAGCAGAAGCAGAAAAACTCGGCGTGAAAGATTCGATAATCTTTCTTGGCAACCGCAACGACCCGGACGTTTTCTACGCCGGACTCGATATTGTCGCGCTAACCTCGCTGAATGAAGGAACGCCGCTTTCCTTGATCGAAGCGATGGCGAACGAAAAGCCAGTGATCTCGACCGCTGTCGGCGGCGTGGTGGATTTACTCGGTGCGGTGGAAACGGAAAAAACAGGTTTTCAAATGCGTGAACGCGGCGTTTCGGCGGCTTCCGAAGACGCGCCGGGCTTCGCCGACGGCTTGCAATATCTGCTGGAAAATGACAAGATGCGGGACATATTCGGGCGGCGCGGCAAAGATTACGTCGAAGCGAATTACAGTAAAAGCCGACTCGTCAGCGATATAAAAAATTTATACGGAGCGTTAACCGAAAATTAAACGCTTCGCCGTTGATTTAGAATTGAATCTGAATTGTAATAAACATCGAACTGCTTTAGATGTTATTAGTCTAAATCGAAGAGATTCTCATACTTATTTATCTGGAATTGATAAACTGTCGTTCTATTGAACGGTTCTCGCAAAATCTTTTAGGTCAACTCCCGGACTTAACCGATTGATAAAGCGAGATTAAAAATCTCTGTATGTTTCAAACTCCTTATAATTCCCTTTTCATCGCTTTAATAAGTTTCGCGCTGGCGACCGCCTTGACGTATGCCGTGCGCGAGACGGCGCACAAATTCGGCTTCGTCGCCAAACCGAAATCCGACCGCTGGCACAAACGTCCGACGGCGATGCTCGGCGGCGTGGCGATTTTTCTGGCGACGATTTTGAT
>JAYVGL010000033.1:0-32889 GCA_043772175.1 Pyrinomonadaceae bacterium
CCAGCAAATGCAGAACGGCTTTGACCGGCAGAATCGCGCCCGTCTCCGTCGCTTCCAAAACGTAATGCGAGAAGACTTTGCCGAAACTTTTGTCTTTTAGTTTGTCGTAAGCGAGATTTATTTTGTCGAGAGTTTTCTGAATCTCCGGTGTGATCTCCGAATTTTTCGTTAACGCTTCTTCGGCTTCGACGAGTTTGTCGGCGATATAGGCGATTGATAATTCTTCGTCGTAGCGAAGCGTTTCATCAAAAGCAGTAAACTTGAATTCGCGCAACGCCGTCGTTAATTCGGCTTCGTCGAGCGCGACGATTTTCTCCGCCGAAAACTTTTTAATTGCACGGCGTTGGACGAAAACTTTATATTTCCAGATCGGATTCTGTTCGGCGATCTCCTTTTGCAGCGCGGCTCGTTCGCCGCTGATGTCAAACATTTGTGCGATGAACTCGGAAAGATACGGTGCGGCATCGGTCAAAATTTTCGATTCGACTCGTTTCTCGTAACCGTTTCCGCGATTTTCGACATACTTTGTCAGAGCCTCGCTCAAAATCGGATTCTCTTTCTTGACCGCCTCGTAAAATTTGTCGGCAAGCGCACGGAGTTTTGCCGCATCATAAAGGTCTGAATAGCGAAATTCGGGAATGCCCAGATTAAAATCGCCGCCGTCGCCGAGTCCGTTTGTAAAATCGTCTTGTTTTTTAGAAGTAGCAATCATAAAGATTTAATACAATGTTAAATTCGTTTCCTTATGCAAAATATACCATTTAGTTTAAAGTCAAAACAAAAAGCATTCGTTTCAAATGACTTATAAATTCTTTGCGCGATACTTATAAACTTTTTGCTTTGCCGCTGAAAAAGGTGTATATTCTCAAAAATCCGATGTAAATCAGCCAACTCAGTGTGAGATTTTGTCCCGAATGTGCTATAAAACAATCTTGTCTCGCTGAAAGTTGGATGAAATTTATTGATAAAAGGTCTTATTAAAAAAGAAGTATGGAAAAAGACGAAAGATTATTGCCTTTACCGCAAACCGGGGACTTACAAACGGTCAATCAGCCCGAACCGACTCACTACGCGCCGATTTACGACGATGAATTTTCCGAGACGCGCTCGTTCCGGGAGTATTGGAACGTCGTTTACAAACGTTTGCCGATAATTTTGGCGATGACCGTTTTAACGACGACCGTCGTCGCTTTTTATATGTATCGCCAGCCTTCGGTTTACGAAGCCAGCGCAGGAATGATCATCGAACCGCGCAAAGCGAAAGTGCAGTCCAAAGAAGCGATTAACATCAACTTCGGCGGCGATGTCAATTATTACAATACGCAGTTGCGGCTTTTGCAAAATCCCGACTTGATGCGCGAAGTCGTTATCAGATTAAATTTGCACCGCGACCCGAATTTGTTCAACGGGCAAAGTCGCGGAATCGTCTCGACGGTGCGCTCGATATTTTCGAGCGAAAAAGATTCGGAGAAAAAATTATCTGCGCTGCCTGCGCTGACGGAAGACAACGACTACGGGAAAAACGGCAAAGAAATCGCGCTGACACCCGAAGAAGAGGAAAGAGTTGACCGCTACGCCAATATCCTGCTCGGCGGTTTGCGCGTCAATCAGGTTGAAAATACTAACCTCGTCAACATCATTGTCCAAAGCACGAATCCGGTTTTGGCGGCAAAAACCGCCGATATGGTCGGCGACGTTTTCATCAAGGAAGACATTCAACGCGAATCCGAAGGCGGCAGACGAACGCTCGAAGATTTGACCAAATCAATAGACGATTTGCGGGCGAGCATCGGCAGTCAGGAACAGGAACGCATCCGGTATATGCAGGAAACGAAGATACCGCTTCGTGAAAACAAGGGAAATGATCTGCTCGCCGCTCAGCTACAGGATTTAAGTGCCAGATTATCCTCGGCGCAGGACGACCGGCGAAAATTAGCCGGTCTCTACGAATCCGCGCAGAGGGCAAGCAAAAGCGGCGATATTCTTTCGGTCGTCGGCGAGAATCGGGCGATTCAGGATGCCCGCAGTCAAAATCTCAAGCGTCAGGCTGATTTGGAAAAGCGCATTGAGACGATTGACGGTCAGATTCAGGATGCCGAAACCAAACGCGAACAGCTTAAGGCGAAATACACGGACGAATATAAAGAGGTTATCGCCGTTAACCAGCAAATCGAAAAGCTACAGGAAATTAAAGGACGGATTCAAACGGAAGTTTCGCAGAAAATACAGTCTGAAGGCATAAAACTGGAAAAAAACGCCGAAAGAGAAACTTTAAATAGTTTGCAGGCGCAACTTCAAGCGGCGCAAAAACGCGAAGGCGAGTTGCTTGCTGCTTATAACGGACAATTTTCATCCGCCAATGTTCAGGGGCAGGCGGAAACTCGTTTGACGACTCTGAGCCGGGAAATCGAAACGAATCGCGGCTTGCTCGACACCTACGTTCAGCGGCAGAAGGAATTGGAATTGACGATTGCCAGCAGTCAACCGGACAATCTGAAAATTTCCAGCACGGCGATTACGCCCGGCGGACCTATCGGACCGAACCGCAGCCGCAACATCATCGTCGCTCTTTTGATTTCGCTGGCGGCGGGTGTCGGTCTGGCGTTTCTGCTTGATTATCTCGACGATTCGATCAAAACTTCGGACGACATCGGCAGACATCTCGGCTTGCCGACGCTCGCGCTGATTCCGTTTACGAGCGGCGCGGAAAAACGCAAACTCAATCAACTGACCGGCAACGGTGCTTCCGAATCTTCTTCGCTCGCGCTGATTGCGACCGGCGACAAGCGTTCGGCGATGGTCGAAGCCTATCGCCACCTGCGAACGTCGCTGCTGTTTTCGTCCGCCGGCAAACCGCCGCAGACAATTCTAGTAACTTCGGCGCAGCCGTCCGAAGGCAAAACGACGACTGCCATCAACACGGCAATCACTTTGGCGCAGTCGGGCGCGGAAGTTTTGATTATTGACTGCGATCTGCGCCGTCCGCGTTTGCACAAACATTTCGGCGTGGCGAACGTCAACGGTCTGACGAGTTATCTGTCGAGTGATAAAAACCCGGAAAGTCTGATTCAGAGTTCGCGCGATCTGCCGAATTTGAAAGTGATTACCAGCGGTCCGATTCCGCCGAATCCGGCGGAACTTTTAAGCTCGAACGAGATGAAAAACCTTCTTCAGTATTTGAAGGGAACTTACAAACACATCATCATTGACTCGCCTCCCGCGATTTTCTTTACCGACGCGGCGATTCTTTCGATGATCGTGGACGGCGTGATTTTAGTAACTTTGGCGGGCAAGAGTTCGATTTATTTGACGCGCCGCTTCAAACAGCGTCTCGGCAGCATCGGAGCGCGAATCTACGGCGTGGTTCTCAACGGAATTCGCGCTACGTCTCTGGAATACGATTATTACGGCTACGGCTATTCGGGTTATTACACGCCCGATAAAGGCGACGATTCAACGGCGTTTATGGACGAAGAAGACGAAATTTTTTCGACTATCGGTAAGAAACGCTGAACTAACCGCAACTCAACTTAAAAAATCATTCAGGGCTTGCTTCCAATCGCGCATTGGAGCAAGCCCGAATTTTTGGCTGAAAAGACAGGCGAGTTTGGAACTGACGGGACGCGGCGCGGGACGGTTCAAATCATTGACCGAAACGCTCTCGATAAAACTCTGATCGTAACCTTTGATCTCCGCGACTTCTCGCGCAAAACCTTCATAACTCGTGCCGCCGCCCGCATTGGTAACGTGATAAATCGCCGGCAAATCCAATTCAACGAGTTCGCGCAGACGCTTCGCCAAATCGCCCGCGAAAGTCGGCGTTCCGTAACTGTCGCCGATGGTTTTGATTGATTTTCCGTCCGCCAGAAGTTTGTGCATCACGCTCAAAAAATTGGTTCCGTCCGCGCCGTAAATCCAGCCGGAACGCACGATGATTGAACGCCCGTAAGCGTTTCGCGCCCTGATTTCGCCTTCGAGTTTCGATTTTCCGTAAAGGCTGATCGGATTCGGCGTGTCGCGCTGCGTATAAAAACCGACGTTCGCGCCGTCGAAAACGTAATCGGTCGAAATCGTGACAAACGCGGCGTTAATATGTTTAGCGGCGGCGGCGAGATTTTCCGCGCCGACGGCATTCGCCCGAAAGCAAACTTCCGCGTTCGTCTCCGCGCCGTCAACGTCCGTGTAAGCCGCGCAGTTTATCACGCCGTCGAATTGCTCGCGTGTAAAAGTTTCGACGACCGTTTCACCATCGCCGATGTCGAGTTCCTGCCGCGTTAGCGCGACGACCGTATCGCCGAGTTCGCGGCAATGTTCAATCGCCGCCTTCGCTACCATTCCGTTTGCGCCTGTGATCAAAATTTTCATAATTTGTTATCGAGGTTCGTTCAATTTTTCGCACTTCGCCGGTATTTATGCGTCACGGGACGACGGCGACCGATACCAATGGCGTTTTTGGAAATTATTAAAGTCGGCGGCAGTTGACGGCGTTTGAACTCGTTGACGGACGATTCCACTTTGTTCAAAAGATCGTAAACCAATTGCTCGTCGCTGCCTTCAGCGATGATTTCGGCGGGCGAGTATTTATCTTCAAAATAGCGTTTCAAAACCACGTCCATCAAATCATATGGCGGCAAACTGTCCTGGTCGAATTGATTCGGCGCGAGTTCGGCGGACGGTTTTTTGTCAATTATCTCGAACGGAATAATTTCGCGCCCGGCTGATTCGTTAATGTGGCGGGCGATTTTGTAAACTTCGGTTTTCAAAACGTCGCCGAGAACCGATAAACCGCCGTTCGTGTCGCCGTAGAGTGTGCAGTAGCCGACGGCGAGTTCGGATTTGTTGCCGGTCGCTAAAACCAACCTGCCTTCGGCGTTGGAAATCGTCATCATAATCACGCCGCGAATCCGCGACTGCATATTTTCCGCCGCCAAATTTTCGCCGCCGTGCGTCGGTTTGGTCAGCTTCATTTGATTGAGCAAAACTTCAAAGGCGGCGGAAATCGGTTCTAAGCGCGTCGGCATCGCAAGCGCGGCGGCGAGTTTTTCCGAATGTTTAATGCTGCCTTCCGAAGAAAACGGCGACGGCATCATCACCGCCAAAACATTTTCCGCGCCCAGAGCCTCACACGCCAGCGTTGCGACGAGTGCCGAATCAATGCCGCCGGAAAGTCCGATAACGCACTTTGCAAAGCAATTTTTGGCGGCGTAATCTTTGATTCCCAAAACTAACGCCTGCCGGATTGATTCGATTTCGTCGCCCGTAATGCCGCGTGAATCGGGCAGCGCGTCGTTGATCTCCACCGTTTCGACGAATTCTTCAAACGCTTTCGCCTGCAAAATTATGTCGCCCTTCGAATCGGCGATTAAACTCGCGCCGTCGAAAATAACGCCGTCGTTGCCGCCGACGAGATTAACGAAAACAACCGGAATGCGGGTGAGTCGGGCGCGGTGCGCGACCATTTCGCAGCGCAGCTTGATTTTGCCTTTATTATACGGCGAAGCATTGATAGCGATAATGATTTCCGCGCCGTGTTGAATAACTATTTCCGTTGGGTCGTTGTCGTAAAGCCTTTCCTTCCAAAAGGTTTTATCATTCCAGAAATCTTCGCAGACGACGATACCGACGCGCCGAAGCTGTCTGTTTTGATCGTAAATTTCGACAACTCCGTCAGGCTTTTCGCTCGGCTCGAAATAGCGCGGATCGTCGAAAACATCGTATTCGGGCAATAGGCTCTTATCAACAAATTCGATTAGTTTGCCGTTTGAAATGACCGCCGCCGTGTTAAAAATTCGCCGTCCGTTCGGATCGTCGTTCGGGCGAATCGTGCCGACAATCGCGGTGATGCCGACGGTCGCGGGAATGATTTTTTCGAGCGGATCGAGGGCGTGTTCGATAATGTCGCGGTCTTGAAACCAGTCGAACGAAGTGTAGCCGTGCGTGGCGACTTCCGGGAAAACGATGATGTCTGCGCCGTCCGCTTTGGCTTTTTCGATGGCTTCGAGAATTTTCGAGACGTTTCCTTCGAGGTCGCCGTTGGTCGTGTTGATTTGTCCGATAGTAACTTTCATCTCTTCAAATTTATCACAAATTTTGCGCGAAACAATTTCGACGCAGAAAGTCGGCGGCGCACCAACCGCTGACTTCGCCGCGCCGAGTTAAAAACAAGGTTCGCGCTTTGCCGGACGATTAAATTTCACCCGCAAGGCTGATGTCAAACATAATAAAATTTGTTAGCCTGAAAATGTCCCGAAAAATGTTATGAAAAAATGGATGATTTACAGCGCAGTCGGCGCGGCACTGCTCTTCGCCGTCGTCAGTTACGCCGTTTACGCGAGTTATACTTCAAAGGCGAAAGCCGACGAGCAGAAAAAGCAAGCCGAATCGCCGCCGCCGCAGAAATTCGTGACCGCTTTGGGCAGAATCGAACCGCAGGGCGAAATCGTGAAACTGACTGCGCCGTCGGGCGTTTCGGGCGCGATTGTGACCGAGTTGAAAGTCGCGGAAGGCGAACAGGTTACGGAAGGTCAGACGGTCGCTTTGCTCGACGGTTTTGAACAGGCGATGGCGACGGTTAACGAAGCGAAAACGCGCGTCGAGATGGCGAGAAAAAAACTCGACCAAATCAGAGCGGGCGCGAAATCCGGCGATTTGTCGGCGCAGAACGCGCAGACCGGACGACTCGCCGCCGAACTCGAAAATGCCCGCCGCGAAGTGCGCCGCGCCGAAAATACCGGCGCGGAAACGCCCGTGCCGGAATACGCCGTCATCGAAAGGCTGACGCGCGAACTCGCCAACGCGCAGACGGAATTCAGCCGCTCCGAGAAACTCTGGGCGGCGGGCGACGTTTCGCGTTCGGAATATGATACGCGGCGTTTGAACGTCGAAACGACCGAAAAGGAAATCAAACGGGCGCGGGCGACGCTCGTCAACGTCGTTCGTGAAAAACGGCTCGCGGTCGAAACTTTGGCAAAAGATTTGGAGCGTTCAAAGGCGGCGTATGCGAGTCTGGCGGAAGTGCGCCCGACCGATGTCGCGGCGGCGCGTGCCGAAGTCGAAAACGCGCAGGCGACGGTTGACAAGACAATCGCCGACTTGGAACAGCGCAAAGTCAAGACTTATACGAACGGCAAAGTTCTAAAAATCTATGCGCGTCCGGGCGAAACGGTCGGCAGTGAAGGCGTTCTCGAACTCGGCGACACCGCTGCGATGCTCGCCGTAGCGGAAGTTTTTGAAGCCGACATCACAAAAATTAAAACCGGACAAGACGCGGAAATCACGGTGAGAACGTCGGGTGAAAAATATGCCGGACGAGTCGTGCAAATCGGGTCTTTGATTAAGAAACGCGACAACCTCGATTCCGATCCGGTCGCCGACGTTGACGCGCGCGTCGTCGAAGTCAAAGTCAAACTCAGCCCGGAAGCGAGTGCGAAACTGGGCGATTTAACCAACCTGCGCGTGGACGTGCGAATTTCGATTCAATAGAGGTAATGGATGATGTGGCGAAAAGTTCCGTTGGCGTGGCTTCAGCTTTCTTTTCAAAAAACGCGGCTGCTCACGGCAATCGCCGGCATCACGTTTGCGGCGGTGCTGATGTTTATGCAGTTCGGGTTTCAGGAAGCTCTTTTTTCGACGACGACGACGATTCACAAAAGCATTCGCGGCGATCTTTTTTTAATCAGCACGCAATCGGAAAATCTTTTTTCGTCGCGCCAGTTTTCGCGCCGGATTCTTTATCAAACGCTGAACAATCAAAATATCACGCAGGCTTCGCCGATCTACATCGGGATTCTGCCGTGGAAAAACCCCTGGACGCACAAGGAACGCGCGATTTTTATAATGGGTTTCGAGCCGGGTTCGACCTTGCTCGAAGTCAAAGGCATCAAGGAAAATTTCGGCAGTGTAACGGCGGAAGATGCGGTTTTATTCGACCGGCTTTCGCGCCCGGAATTCGGCGATGTCGCCGCGAGTTTTGAAAACGGCGAGCGCGTTCAGGCGGAAGTCAGCAAACGAAAAGTCGAAGTGCGCGGACTTTTTGAACTCGGTGCTTCGTTCGCGGCGGACGGCAATCTGATTACCACCGATCTGAATTTTCAGCGTCTTTTCAAACGCGAACTCGGTCAGATTGATTTCGGCGTTTTATCGGTCAGAGAAGGCACGAATCTCGCGGCGGTCAAAGCCGAACTCGCCGAAACTTTGCCGAAAGACGTGCGCGTTTTGACGAAAGACGAGTTCGTGCAGTTTGAAAGGGCTTATTGGGAAGGCGCAACCGCCATCGGTTTCGTCTTTAATTTCGGCGCGATTCTGGGTTTGGTCGTCGGCGTAATTATCACATATCAAGTCCTTTACACCGATGTCGTCAATCATCTACCGGAATACGCGACGCTTAAAGCGATGGGCTACACCAACGGCTATTTGACCAAAGTCGTTTTGCAGGAATCAATAATTTTGTCGCTGCTGGGATTTCTGCCCGGTTTGCTCGTCGCGCTCGGACTTTACGCTCTGGCGAGTGCCGGTTCGGGACTGCCGATTGAAATGACGTTCGGGCGCGGCGTTCTGGTTTTCGGATTAACCGTTTTGATGTGTTTCGTGTCCGGGCTTTTGGCAATGCGAAAACTGAAACAGGCTGATCCGGCGGATATTTTTTAAGCGGCAAATCAAAACCGCTTTGCGTCAGCGGGCAAATTTAGTTTAACGTCAGTTCAGGATAAGCGAATAACTAAACGTGCCGCCAACTGTTCGCTGTCAACTATCAATTGTTCATTATCAAACGGAAAGATTTTCTCGTTTATCAGTGAACAGTTGATAGTTGATAGTTGACAGTTGGCATCTCCGTCCGGCATTCAAGGATGTCGGATGATTCAAAATCCTTATCCCGAACTCAGGTTAGTTTATGGACGAAAGCGTTATCAAAATCGAAAACTTAAACTTCGCGTTCGGCGAAGGCAATTTGCGGAAACAGATTTTGTTCGATGTCAATTTGCAGGTTGAGGCGGGCGAAATCGTTTTGATGACCGGACCGAGCGGCGGCGGCAAAACGACTCTGCTGACTTTGATCGGTGCGCTGCGCTCGGCACAGGACGGCAGCGTGAAAATTTTGGGCAAAGAACTGCTCGGCGCGGGCGAGCGGGAAATGGTCAAGGTGCGCCGCTACATCGGCTACATCTTTCAGGCGCACAATCTTTTGAAATCAATCACGGCGCGGCAGAACGTGATGATGTCGCTGGAGCTGCACCGGCAGTTTTCGCAAATAGAGGCAGGGGAAAAAGCGGCGGAAATGCTGAAAGCCGTCGGTTTGGAAGATCATCTCGACAAAATCCCCGACAAACTCTCCGGCGGACAAAAACAGCGTGTGGCGATTGCGCGAGCGTTGGCGGCGCATCCGAAATTGATTCTGGCGGATGAGCCGACCGCCGCGCTCGACAGCAAATCAGGACGCAATATCGTCGAAATTCTCCAAAGACTCGCCCGTGAACAGGGCAGTTCGATTCTGCTCGTGACGCACGACAACCGAATTTTAGACATCGCCGACCGTATCGTGACGATGGAAGACGGCAGACTTTCCGAAGAAAAAATTATTGACGGAAAGTAAGAGGGATTTCCAAATCGCATCAGCGTTGATTCGCTTAATCAGGCGGCGCGTCCTAATTTTTACACTGATTCAAACCAAATGGTGCTTGAGGTTCGTAGTTCACGCTTCGACGTGTTGCCTTCGAGCGAAGTGCGGCGGCAAACTAAAATGTTCGCTCAAAACTTTACGCACTTCTCAAACTGAATCGGCATTACTTTCAAACAGTTTCCTGCGAAACCAATTCGGATTTTTTGACCATCGTCAGACGATTGCCGCGTTCGTTGTAGGCTACTTCGTCCATCACGTTGTGAATAATCAGAACGCCGCGCCCGGAGGTTTTGAATAGATTCTCGATGTCGGTCGGGTCCGGGACTTTGGCGATGTCGAAGCCTTCGCCTTCGTCCTCGACGGTGAAACGCGCTTCTTTTGAGGAAACTTCCGCCGAAATTCGGACGCATTTGGTCGCGTCGAATTTGTTGCCGTGTTTGACGGCGTTGACGAAAGCTTCGTCTAAAGCGATGAAAAGATTGGAGTTTTCGGAATTGACCACGCCGTTCTTTTCGACGCGCCTCATCAGATAATCGAGAACCGTGTGCATCAGAGACATCACGCTCGGAATTTCAAACTCGATTTTCTCGCGCCAATTCTGCACGATCTCCTTCTGGTCAACGAATTTGGCTTTGTAATCGAGCGTCGTTTCGACGAACTTTTTCAGTTCTTCCTCGCTGAAATCATCTCTGCCGTAATTGGAAACGCAGAGTTTGAAAGCCTTGATGTTGCTTCGCGCGTCGTCAACCGCATCGGGCAGACATTCGATCTGCGTTTCCGAATCGTCTTCGGAAGACAAGTTTTCGCCGTCCAAATCGGTGATAATCAAGTCGAAGTTTTCGACTTCGATACATTTCACCGCGTTTATACGATTTTCGCAGCATTTGACCGAATGCCCGTCGCGGCTGAACTCGGCGGACAGAGCCGTCTTCAAATCGTCGTAATCGTCAACAATCAAGATTTTTTTCTGCATTTTCGGGTTTTCGGAGCGGTCAAAACTTTTCAGACTTGAAGCGTCGAAGCCTTTCGTCAAAAATTACGATAAACTAAAACGCTTTGTTGCACATAATAAACTAAAAGCGCGAGCAATTTCTATTCGATGCAGGAGAAAATCGAAAAATCTTATCAAGCGGCGGATTTATCGGCGTATTCGTTCGGCAAAAAAGCCTTGATCTATCTGGCGGATCGGGCGTTCTACGGGCTGATAAAACACATCGGCAAAACGATTCGTTACGAGACCGACGACTGGGAAAATTTTGAGAAGATCGAACGCGCCGGGAAAATTCCGATCTACTCGTTTTGGCACAACCGGATTTTCGCGGGAACTTATTTTTTTCGGGAGCGCGGCATCGTCATCATCACTTCGCAGAGTTTCGACGGCGAATATATCGCCCGCTTTATTCAGCGTTTCGGCTACGGCGCAGTGCGCGGTTCAAGCACACGCGGCGGGGTCGGCGCGTTGGTCGAGATGATTCGGCTGTCGAAAAAAGGTCTGCCGATGGGATTTTCCGTGGACGGTCCGCGCGGACCGCGTTACGTCGCCAAAACCGGCGCGGTTCTGCTGGCGAAAAAAACCGGCAACCCTCTGATGCCGTTCGTTTTTGAATGCGAAAAATTCTGGACGCTGAACAATTGGGACAAGATGCAAATTCCGAAACCGTTCACGCGGGCGAAACTTTTTATCGGCGAGCCGATTTATGTGGCGAAGGACGCGGACGAAGCGGAAATCGAAAATAAAAGGCTCGAATTGCAGAGAAAACTTGACGAAGCGGCGGCGAATGGTGAACAATGGCGGAACAGCATTACAAAGATCTAAATCCCCTTAAAACACTCGTTCTCGCCAATCGTCGGCAGCAATCCCGACTTTCGGCGCAGACGAGCGCAGAAACTTATACAGACGAAATTTAATTGAGACGAAAAAAGGAGAAGAAGAAGATATGTCTATGTTTGATTCGATTATCGGCGAAGTTGGAGAGAAATTTAATCTCGGCGGCAAAGCGGGAACATTGCTTTCGGCACTGCTAGCTTTAATGACGGACAAAAATCACGGCGGTTTTGCGGGATTTTTAGAAAAGTTCAACACTGCCGGTTTGGGCGACACGGTTTCATCCTGGATCGGAGCCGGCTCGAACACGCCGCTTTCCAACGAGCAGATGGAATCGGCTCTTGGCGAAGAAACGCTGCGAAATATGGCGAGCCAAGCCGGAACCGATTATGACGCGACGACTTCGGCGGCGGCGTATATGACTCCGCGAGTGGTTGACGTGCTGACACCGGAAGGCGTTGTGCCGCAGGAAAGCGATTTGCTTTCGAGAATCGGCGGCTATCTGACCGGCATCGGCGGCGCGGTTCTAGGCGGTGTCGGCACGGCGGGCGCGTTGGCAGGCGGTACGGCTGATAAAGTCGGTGCGACGGTCGGCAATGCTTTCGGCGCAACCAGAAATGCGGTCGGCGGCGGCATCAACGCGGTCGGCGACACGGCGGGCAGAGTCGGCGATAAAGTCGGCGGCACACTGCACAGCGACGGCGACCGTCTCGACGGCGACGGCGACGGCGACAGTTCGGCTCTCAAATGGCTGATACCGCTTTTACTGCTCGGCTTGCTGATTGTTCTCGGCTATATGTTCTGCGGTAAATCTACGGTTCCCGTCGCTACCAACGCGAATGCCAACGCTAACGCCAATGCCAACAAAGCCGTCGTCAGCAGCACTAATGCAACTCCGGCGGCACTTACCAACACAGCGGCGAATGCCGACAGAAAATTGACCGAAGTCGCACTGCCCGACGGCACGAAACTTCAGGCTTATCCGGGCGGTATCGAAGATCAGTTGATTAAATTTATACAATCTGACGAATACAAGAATGGAACCGCTGAAACATTGAAGGAAAAATGGTTTAGTTTTGACGACTTGAACTTCAAATTCGGCACAATCGAACTGGTTCCCGAATCGAAGCGTCAGTTGGACAACATTACGGCGATTTTGAAGGTTTTCCCCGATGTCAAACTGAAAATCGGCGGCTACACCGACAAAAAGGGCGACGATGCCGCCAACAAGAAACTCTCCGACGCGCGGGCTAAAGCCGTCAAAGCGGCACTCGACAAAGCAGGCGCGGGAACGCAGGTTCCTGAGGCTGAAGGCTACGGCGAAGAGTTTGCCAAAGTTGCTGAAACCGCCACCGACAAAGAACGCGAAGCCGACCGAAAAACCTCGGTTCGTTTGCTCAAGTAGTCGGTTAAAAACTTGTAACCCAAAAAAAGGGCGGTTCATAAAAAGAACCGCCCTTTTACTTTTACGTGTCTCGTTATGAAATAAAAAGTGATTTCATAGGCTCGGATCGGTAGATTCAATTGGTATCAATTTACTCTAGAGCCACACGAAGTCTCCAAGATACCGCTCTCGCCGGAACTTATTTCAACTCTTCCGCCAAAACATTCGCGCTTAACAACACGAAGGAAATCCAAATCAAATCAGCCAGCAAAAGATGACCGATCTGCATCACAATCGGCGCAAGAGTCAAAAGCGTTAGAGAACCGAACGCGATTTGGACGATTATCAAAACCGAAAGAATATTTGACCAGCGCGCTACGCCTGACAAATCACCGGCTTTCATTTTCAGCCAGCCAGCCAGAAAAATTAAATAAACGCTGAACGAAACCGACAGAATCGGATGGCTGACGCGCAGCCGAAGCAGAATGTTCGAGGTCGCCGAAAAATCTTTCGCAATGCCTTCGCTGAGAGTTTCCGACGGGAAAATCATCGAACTCAAGGCGGCAATCGAACCACTGATGCCGACCAATAGAATTCCGAAAACCGCCGCGCCCAAAAGCCATAAAATCTTCGGCTGCGCCCTGAAACTAAAAGATTTTCCGCCGCTCGCAAACCACGCCGTTAATGTTAAAAAAGTCAGTAAAACGAGCGTCGTAACCAAATGTGCCGCCATCCAGAACGGACGCGCCGCCGTCAGAGTTTCCGCCGTGTTGCCCGTCAAAACCAATCCTGCGCCGAGCAGTCCTTCGACGACTACGAAAACAAACGCGCCGACCGCCACTTTCAAAACCAAACCGCTTCTTTGAGATTTCCTCGCCCGCCAACTCAAAAAAGCCCAAACCAACAAAACGATGACGATCAAACCGTCCAGAGTGCTGGTGATGCGGTGCGAAAATTCGATGATGGTTTTTAACTGCGGCGCACTCGGAATAACTTCGCCGCCGCACGTCAGCCAATGCTGACCGCAGCCGTCGCCCGACTTCGATGCCCGCAGAAAAACGCCCCAGATAATGACGACGAGATTATAAGCCAGAACGAACCAGGCATACTTGGCGAACCGCGTCAATTTTAATTCCGTGTCCATTTTTGCTACATTCAAAACTTCCGATGTTTTCCAAAGTCAGGATAACACTTAGAAGTATGATGCGAAAAATCGCCAAACATTAGAAAAGCTAAATGGAAATCGAACATTTTTTCACCTGTCCGTATTGCTGGCAAACCGTTTCGATGGTGCTTGATTTGTCGGTCGAGGAACAAAACTACGTCGAAGACTGCGAAGTGTGCTGCAACCCGATTCAGGTCAGCTACACCGCCGATAACTTTGAACTGGTTGATTTTCAAGCCGACAGCATCGAGCAATAATCGGACAGCAAAACCGCAAATTCGATGAAAAAAAATCGCATTGACCATCTTTTAGTCGAGTTCGAATTCGCCGATTCGATTTTCAAAGCGCAGGCATTGGTGATGGCAGGCGTGGTTTTAGCTGATGAAAGGCGCGTCGAAAAATCTTCCGAAACCTTTTCACGCGAAGCAAGAATCAGAATTAAAGGCAACACGGAAGAGAACAGATTCGTCGGGCGCGGCGGTTTGAAACTCGAAAAAGCGTTGCGCGAATTTCAAATATGCGTCGGCGAATATGTCTGCCTCGATGTCGGCGCGTCAACTGGCGGATTTACCGATTGTCTGCTCCAAAACGGCGCGAAAAAGGTTTTTACAGTTGATGTCGGCACGAATCAACTGGATTGGAAACTCAGACGCGACGCACGGACGGAAGTTCGGGAACAAATCAACGCCCGCCATCTGAAGACGGAAGATTTTCCCGAAAAATTCGATTTAATCGTGATGGACGTTTCTTTTATTTCGGTGACGAAGATAATTTCCGCGCTCGTTCCGCTTCTGAAACCGGCGGGAAGGATCATTATTCTGATAAAACCGCAGTTTGAAGTCGGCAGAAGCGAAGTCGAAACCGGCGGCATCGTCAGAGACGAAACCAAACACTCGCGGGTAATTGCCGAGATAAATTCTTTCGCCGAAAACTGCGGACTGCAAGTTTTCGGCGTTACCGATTCGCCGATTACGGGCGCGGACGGCAATAAAGAGTTTTTGGCTTGCTATCAATTGTAAAACTGTCTTCGCCAGAAAATATGTCCGACAAGAAAATTCTCGAAACAAAATTCATAGAAAAAGCCGCCGATAAATTCATTGAAGATATTGATTATTATTTTGACGATACCGGCTTAATGATTTTGACGGGACATTTTCTACTCAAACGCGGTTTCTGTTGCGGCAATGGTTGTCGGCATTGTCCTTATCCGAAAGACGAAAACGTCAGATTACAGCAGAAAAGTGTCTAATTCTTCTTTTAGCTGCACATTCATATTCGTCTGCGCGAATGTTTTTGGAGTCGGCGCACGCGAAATCGTTACGGGGACTTCCACAGCACAGCAAATCCGTGCCAGTTTTTCGTAATCTTCGCGCATTGCGTCCTGCGATTTCAGCCAGCGGAGCGTGTTGTCGAGAAGTCCGGCGGCGAAAGCGTTTTCAGGGAATTCGATTTTGTAATTCATCCATTTTCCTTCTCGTCGGGCTGAAACTATTCCGGCACTTCGTAAATAAGCGAGGTGTCTCGATATTTTCGGCTGGCTTTCGCCCGTAACTTCCGTAAAATAACAGACGCAGACTTCATCTTCGCGCATCAGATTCAAAAGCCGTAACCGCGTTTTATCAGCTAGAGCCAAAAACAAATTCTCTATTTCCGCCAGATGATTTTCACCGTTCATAAGAATAACTTATCACACAAGTCCGGTTTTGTCTTGACAAAATGTTTTCACGAGAATATATTTGCTTTAACATATTTGTTAAAACGTATATGAACTTCGATCAGGAGATAAAATGAATGAAAACACACATTTCGCTAAATGTCAGTAGCGTTGAAGAAAGCGTCGAGTTTTACAAAAAAATGTTCGGTGTCGAACCGTTCAAACTTAAAACCGATTACGCCAAATTTGATGTCGCCAATCCGCCGCTCAATTTGACGATGAACCAGATTAAATTTGAAAAAGGCGGCGCGCTTTCGCATCTCGGCTTGCAGGTTGAATCTACCGAAGAGGTTTTGGAAATGACCAAACGCTGGAACCAAAGCGGGTTGCGAACTTTGGAAGAGATGCAAACCGATTGTTGTTACGCGATGCAAGACAAAACTTGGGTAACCGACCCGGACGGCAATCGCTGGGAAGTTTTCGTCGTTTTTGAAAATACGGAAGGCAGAGACATCGCCGCTTCGATGTGTTGCGCTCCGTCGCCGGTCGGTATCGAAAAAGCGGAAAAATCCGACACGGTTCAAATCGCATAACTTTAACGATGAACGAACGAATTATTTTTGAAGCGGCTGATGGTTCCGATTCAGCCGCCGTTTTACAGATATTGTGTGAAGCCGGTTTGCCGTCCGATGGCGTAATCGAACATCTCGGCGATTTCACGTTGACGCGTGATAAATTGGCGCGTCTCATCGGTGTTGCCGGTGTCGAGCATTACGGTAAAATAGGATTATTGCGCTCGGTTGCCGTCGTCGCCGAATGGCAAAAGTCCGGTGTTGGTTCGCAAATCGTCGCCGAAGTTTTGCAAAAAGCGCAGACGAAAGGCATTGAAGAAATAATTCTGTTGACGACGACAGCGAAGGGTTTTTTTGCGCGTCGTTTCAATTTTTCGGAAACCGTGCGCGGGAATTACGACGAAATTCTGTATAATTCGGCTGAATGGAGCTTACCGCGCTGTTCTTCGGCGGTCGTAATGCAGCTTGATCTGCGCGGCAAAACATTTTGAAAACCAGCCCGAATTTACAACAATCAGGCATTTCAGTTCGACAATGACGCTTGCCGTCAGCGTGTTCATCAACAATCTCGAAACATACTTGTCAAAACATATTTGTCTATGAAAAATTCTTCTGAAACCGTCGCTGTCGGCAAATTGTCGTTCCTCGACCGCTTTCTGACGTTATGGATATTTACGGCAATGGCAATCGGCGTTGCGCTCGGCTATTTTTTGCCGGGAACGGGCAACTTCATCAACCGTTTTCAAGTCGGAACGACTAATATCCCGATAGCCCTCGGCTTGATTTTGATGATGTATCCGCCGCTCACCAAAGTAAAATACGAAGAACTTCCCGGAGTTTTTCGCAATACGAAAATCCTTCTGCTGTCACTGGTGCAAAACTGGATTATCGGTCCGTTTTTGATGTTTTTTCTGGCGATTTTGCTGCTGCCGGACAAACCCGATTATATGATCGGACTGATTATGATCGGCATTGCGCGGTGTATTGCAATGGTTATTGTTTGGAATGATTTAGCGAAAGGCGACAATGAATATGTTGCCGGATTGGTCGCGCTCAACAGCATTTTTCAGATGCTTTTTTACAGCGTCTATGCATACATTTTCGTTACCGTTCTGCCTCCTTTATTCGGAATCAAAGGCGCGGAAGTCAGCATCGGCATTTTCCAGATCGCCGAAAGCGTTTTGATTTATCTCGGAATCCCGTTTTTCGCCGGAATGCTGACGCGGTTCTTTTTGCTGAAACTCAAAGGAAAAGAATGGTACGAAAATGTTTTTATCCCGAAGATCAGTCCGCTGACATTGGTCGCACTGCTTTTTACAATCGTCGTAATGTTCAGCTACAAAGGGCAGTTGATCGTTGAAATTCCGTTTGATGTCGTGCGAATTGCAATCCCTTTGGTTATTTATTTCGTCATAATGTTTTTCAGCGCGTTTTATCTTTCCAAAAAATCCGGCGCGGATTACGGCAAAAGCACCGCGCTCGCGTTTACTGCCGCCGGAAACAACTTTGAACTCGGAATTGCCGTCGCCATCGCGGTTTTCGGTATTAATTCGGGCGTGGCTTTCGCCGCCGTCATCGGACCTTTAATCGAGGTTCCGGTGCTGATTCTACTTGTTCGCGTCGCGCTTCGTCAAAAAGACAAATTCAAACCCGAACTGCGGTAAACAGGAGACTTGAAAGATGTCTGAAAAAACAAGAGTTTTGATTTCATGCACGGGAAATTCCGCCCGCAGTCAGATGGCGGAGGGTCTGTTGAGGAAATTAGGCGAAGGCAGATACGAAGTGAGCAGTGCCGGTGTTGCGCCGAGTCGCGTCCGCCCGGAAGCCGTCGAAGCGATGCGGGAAATCAGGATTGATAGTTCCGCGCAACGCTCGAAATCGGTTGACGAATTCGCCGGACAAAACTTTGAATACATCATCACCGTCTGCGATAATGCTAATGGAACTTGTCCCGTTTTTTCCGGCTGCGCGAAACGCATTCATCATAGTTTCGTTGATCCGCCGCCCGCAAGCGTCGGCGATTATGATTCACGGCTGATGATTTTTCGGGAAGTGCGGGATGAATTGAAAGATTGGCTGACTAATTTCGTTCGTGAGCGAGACGGCGGTTAAAAAATTGATTTATCTCTGCGAACTCTGTGCCTCTGCGTGAAATAATCTCACGCAGAGGCACAGAGTTCGCAGAGAGAGATAAGTTAAACAAACTCAAAATGTCTGCAATTTCCGAACTTGCTGCTAAAGTTAAAGAAGAGAAACCTTTTCGGTATATCGTGCAGAACCTCGAAAGCACTTTCGGCGAGCCGAAACTTTCCCGCAAAAGTGATCCTTTGGCGATGCTCATCAACATCATTCTGTCGCAGGCGACGAGCGACGCGAACAGTCACCGCACTTTCCGCAACTTAAAAGCCGCATTTAAGGATTGGGACGCGGTTCTCGCCGCCTCCGAAAGTGAAATCGCAGAAACAGTTCGGCTCGGCGGTCTGGCAAACCAAAAAGCTAAAGTTATCAAAGATTTGCTGTGCCAAATCAAAGAAACGCACAAAAAACTCTCGCTCAAATTCGTCGAGAAAATGCCCGATGATGAAGCGCGGGATTTCCTGACGAAATTTCGCGGTGTCGGTCCGAAAACCGTCGCCTGCACACTGCTTTTCGCTTCTCATAAGGAAGTCTTCCCGCTCGACACGCATATTTTTCGCATTTTTAAACGAATGGGCGTGCTGCCCGAAAAGATTTCCGACACGAACGCGCACAAACTTCTCGACGAACTCGTGCCGTCCGGGAAATTTTACTCGCTCCACATCAATTTGATCCGGCTCGGCAAGCAAACCTGCCGCCCGCGCGAGCCTTTGTGCGAGGAATGTCCGCTGATCGAATACTGCGACTACGGTTTGAATGGGCTTTAAAGGTTACCGCACGACTTTGTGAAATCCGGTGATGAATAATAAAATCTTTCAAAATCTAGATTTGCCGTAAATTCAGAAAATGTCATATATTGTCGCGCTCGATCAAGGCACAACCAGCAGTCGAGCGATAATCTTCGATCACGACCGCCGAATCGTTTCCGCCGACCAAAAAGAACACGCGCAAATCTACCCGAACAGCGGCTGGGTCGAACACAATCCGACGGAAATTTGGGAAACACAGGTCAAGACGGCGATTACGGCGATGCGAAAAGCCGGTTTGAGTGCCGAAGAAATCGCGGCAGTCGGGATTGCGAACCAGCGCGAAACGACAGTTTGCTGGAACAAAACAACGGGTGAGCCGATTTACAACGCGATGGTTTGGCAGGATCGGCGTACGTCCGTTTACTGCGATGAAATTCGCGCCCGACACGGCGAAGTGATTCGTTGTAAAACGGGTTTGGAAACGGACGCATATTTTTCGGCGAGCAAGCTGAACTGGATTTTGGAGAACGTCGAAAATGCCAGAACGCAAGCCGAAAACGGCGATTTGCTTTTCGGAACGATTGACAGTTGGCTCGTGTGGAAACTCACATCCGGCAAAGCGCATATAACTGATGTCTCGAACGCTTCGCGGACGATGCTGTTCAATATCGAAACGCTCTGCTGGGATGATGAACTGCTCGAAATCTTTGATGTTCCACCTCAAATGTTGCCGAAAATCGTTTCTTCATCGGAAGTTTACGGCGAAATCGAAATGCCGAACGAACTTCAAGGAATAAAAATCGCGGGCATCGCCGGCGACCAGCAAGCCGCGCTTTTCGGACAGCTTTGTTTGGAAAAAGGAAACACGAAAACGACTTACGGCACGGGTTGTTTTATGCTGCAAAACGTCGGGACGGAAATAGTCAAATCGGAAAACAGATTGCTGACGACCGTCGCGTGGCAAATCAACGGAGCAACCGAATACGCGCTCGAAGGCAGTGTTTTTATCGGCGGCGCAGTCGTCGGGTGGTTGCGCGACGCGCTCGGAATCATCGAAAAATCGAATGACATCGAAGCGTTGGCGAATTCCGTTGACGACAACGGCGGCGTTTGTTTCGTTCCGGCGTTCGCGGGTTTGGGCGCACCGCATTGGAAGCAGGAAGCTCGCGGAACGATTTTCGGTTTGACAAGCGGGGCGAACAAAGCGCACATCGCCCGCGCCGCACTCGAATCAATTTGTTTCCAAACGGCGGATTTGCTCGACGCGATGCAAAAAGATTCGGGGATTTCGCTCGAGGAATTACGAGTTGACGGCGGCGGAAGCGTTAACGATGCGCTTTTGCAGTTTCAGGCGGACATTTTGCGGATTCCCGTCGTCCGCCCGCAAATCACTGAAACGACAGCGTTAGGCGCGGCATATCTCGCGGGTTTGGCGGTCGGGTTTTGGCAATCGAAAGACGAGTTGAAAATTCGGCAGCAAAACGACAAAATTTTCACGCCGCAAATGTCAAAAGACAAAGCCGCCGCGCTTTCGGCAAAATGGAAACGCGCCGTCGAATGCGCCGTCAAATGGAGCAGTTAAATGATAAAAACTTTTATTTTCGACTTGGGAAAAGTCATCGTGCCGTTTGAACTCGACAATCAGATGAAGATTTTGGAAGCGGTTTGTGACTTCAAACACGCCGAAATCAGAGAGAGAATTTTTGCCCTCGAAGAACTGACGCTGCTTGAAACGGGCAAAATCAAGGCGCGGGATTTGTTCGAGGTTTTGAGGGAAACGCTCGGCTTGCGGATGAATTTCAACGATTTCATCGCGGCTTGGAACAGTATTTTCTCACTTGAACCGATTATTTCGGAAAGTTTCATCGAACAACTCGCAAAAAAATACCGGCTGATTATTTTGTCCGACACCAACGAACTGCATTTTGAATTTATCAAAGATAATTTTCCGATCCTGCAATTCTTTAACGATTTCGTGTTGTCTTACGAAGTCGGGTTCGTCAAACCTTCGGCGGAAATTTTCCGCGCCGCCGTCGAAAAAGCCGGATGCGCGGCGGGCGAATGTTTTTTCACCGACGACAAAGAAGCGAACATCGCGGGCGCGGTAAAGTTCGGCATCAACGCCGTGCAATTCGTTTCCGCCGCGCAGTTCGAGCGAGAAATAAAACTGCGAAATCTGATTTAAAAAAGCGAAGGCGTTGAAGTTTTTCAACGCCTTCGCTTATATTTTTGCTGCCTGTAAATTAACCTTCCTGATTTTCGCCGTTCGATTTGCCTTTTCCCGAAGCGGCGGCTTGCGCCTGCGGCAATTGCAGTCCGACAGCATCGCTTTTGGTTTCCGGTTCGTCGTCAAGCGTATCTTCTTCATATTCGTTGACGATCATTTTGCCCGACTGCTTCGTGAAAAAGAGTTTTTCCTGTTTCTCATCAAAATCAATCGTCACCAAATCGCCGGTTTCCACCTGATCGGTCGCCACCAGATTCGACAGCGAATAAACGAGAAACCGTTCAATCGCCCGTTTCAAATGCCGTGCGCCGTATTTCAAATCAATGCCTTCGCTCAAAAGAAATTCCTTCGCCGCATCGGTGCATTCAAAAATGAATTTCGTTCCGGCGGAATCGGTGATTCTGTCCTGCACGCCGCGCAGTTCGATGTCGAGAATCCGGCGCAGATGATGTTCCTTCAAACTGCGGAAAACGACGACTTTATCAATGCGGTTCATAAATTCCGGCGAGAATTTACGTTTGGCGGCTTCGAGCGCAGTGCGGTAGATTTTCGTGTCAATCTCGTTGTCGTCCGCTTCCTTATTGGTTTTCGTGGGCGCAAAACCAATGCCGCCGGAGATCATATCCGACATTTCACGCGCTCCGAGATTGGAGGTCATAATCACGACGGTTTTCGAGAAATCAACGCGGCGGTTATCGCCTAAAGTCAGCGTCGCTTTGTCCAGAATTCCGAGAAGCAACTGCCACAGAGCATCCGACGCTTTCTCGATTTCGTCGAAAAGAACGAACGTCAATTTATTGTCGTCGGTGTGCGCTTTGTCGAGGTTTTCCTGCGTCAACATCGGCGAAGTTTCGCGGTGTCCGAGGTATCCCGGCGGCGAGCCGATCAATTTCGCAATCTCGTGCGAATGTTGAAATTCAGCACAATCAATTTTGACGACCGCGTGGGCTTCGCCGAACAAAACCTGCGCCGCCGCTTCGACGACGCGCGTTTTTCCCGAACCCGTCGGACCTAAAAACAGCATCGTGCCGACGGGACGCGCCGGGTTGTTCATTCCCGCCAAATAAATTTGAAAAAGTCCGCTCATCCGCCGGACGGCGCGTTCCTGTCCGACAATAAACGATGACAATCTATCTTCAAAATCTTTCGCCTTCGGACTTTTCAAGTCAGGATCAAGCAAAACGATTTTCTCGCCGGTTTCTCTTTTTTTAACTGCTTCGTTCTTCATTTTCTTGTTCTTCTCCTCGTCAAACTAAAACAACGCCTCTTCCTCTGTAAGCGTCTTCTCAAAATACGACAGCCTTTATAGTAAAATTTGCCGAAAAGTTCTCGGCAAATTCACTGTAATACTGATGATTTCAAAAGATTTTACGTTGGCTGAACTTTGGGTTTCGGAAAGGATTTCCATCTTGGAACGCGAGTGTCTAGCGCAGCTAAACTCTGCTTTATTTTTTAACATAATCGCCTGCGGTTTAGCAAGAAAAAACTGTTCAACACCAAAAATAAAAATGCGGAACGCGAAATGAATTCAACTCATTTCGCGTTCCGTTTCTGTTATTTAAACTTTTTTAGCTTGCTTTCAACTGCGCCGTCTCAATCTGCATCGGCGGCGTGAAGCCGAAATGTCTATACGCCGCATCAGTTGCGATGCGTCCGCGCGGCGTTCGATTGAGAAAGCCGATTTGAATCAGATACGGTTCGATCACTTCCTCGATAGATTCGCGGTCTTCGCTGATCGAAGCCGAAATCGTGCCGACTCCGACCGGACCGCCTTCAAATTTTTCGATGATATTCAAAAGCAGTTTCCTGTCAACTTCGTCCAATCCGAAACGGTCAACTTCCATCTCATCAAGCGCGCGCTGCGCGAGTTGTCCCGTGATTCTGCCGTCGCCCAGAATCTCCGCGTAATCACGAACGCGCCGCAAAAGCCGGTTGGCGATGCGCGGCGTTCCGCGTGAACGCCGCGCCAATTCGTCCGCGCCGGTCGCTTCCATCTCGACTCGCAAAATCTCCGCCGAACGATGAATGATGATTTCCAAATCCTTTTTCGTGTAAAAATCCAGATGATTGACGATGCCGAAACGACCACGTAAAGGTGCGGAAATCATTCCCGCCCGCGTCGTCGCGCCGACCAGTGTAAACTTCGGCAAATCAATCTTAATCGAACGCGCCGCCGTTCCCTGCCCGATCATCAAATCGAGTTGGTAATCTTCCATCGCCGGATAGAGAATTTCTTCGATCTGCGGTTTCAGGCGGTGAATTTCGTCAATAAACAAAACGTCGCCTTCTTCCAAATTCGTCAAAACTGCCGCCAAATCGCCCGATTTTTCGACCGAAGGCGCGTGAACCGTTTTCAAATTCGCGCCCAATTCGTTTGCCAGAATAATCGCCAAACTCGTTTTTCCGAGTCCCGGCGGACCGAACAATAAAACGTGATCCAAAGACTCGCCGCGCCGCAGTGCCGCCTTCAAAAAAATCTTCAAATTGTTAACGATTTTCGTCTGTCCGATATATTCGGTAAACTTTTTCGGACGCAGACTCGGCTCGCTCTGCACGTCTTCCAAAGTCGCTTGCCCGACAATCAAACCGCTCTGTCTCACAGGATTTTCAACTAACTCTAATGGCATTATATAAAACCTCGAAATAAATTTTTATGACGAATCCATTTTACTATAGACAGGATAGTGTTTCAAGTATGAAACAGAGTTGGTGAAAGTATTTGCCGGAGTTTTGAGTTCACGCTTCAGCTTGTCTCTGCTGCATTTCGCTAACGAAGGGCAAACTGAAGTTTGAACTCAAAACTTTAGCGCGAATTTGTAGCAACATCATCAGTCGTTCTTCCGTTCACAACCGTGAAAATTTTTGCGCCGCCGCCGAATTTTTCGATAAAACTCTCTTTAGAAGTCGTCACGAAAGTTTGCGTTTTGTCCTGCAAAAATTCCAATAATTGACCGATGCGTTTGTAGTCGAGTTCCGCGTCAATATCGTCGAGCAGGAAGAGTGGATATTCTTGATTTTGCGAATGATAAACCGAGAGATTGGCGAGTTGGAGAATCAATAACGCGCTTCTCTGCTGACCGGATGAGCCGTATTTCCGCATATCGTGTCCGTCAAAAAGCACATTCAAATCGTCGCGGTGCGTTCCGATCAGAGCGTAACCGGAAGCGAGTTCGGCTTGGACGCGCAGTTTCAATCGCTCCGCCAGAAGTCCGGCGAAATCGCTCAAATCGCCTTTGCCTTCGAGCGACGAAACGTAGCGGATCGAAACTTCTTCGCGGTCAAACAGTTTTTTTTCCAAAACTTCGTTCAACCGTTCGACGAAACGCAGCCGCGCTTTGTGAATGCGTGTCGCGTGTAAAATCAATTGTTCATTCCAGGGTTCGAGGAGTTCCGCCGTCTTCTCCAGCGAAAATCCGCCGTCCCGCGCCGATTGCAGCAACGAATTTTTTTGGCGAATCACGCGGTTGTAATCGGTCAGAGTCTGCACGAACGGCGGATAAATCGAGACGATGCCGCCGTCGAGAAATTTGCGCCGCGCATCGGGATTGCCGCGCACGATTTCGAGTTCGTCCGAATTAAAAACGACGGCGTGAAGTTCGCCTAAAAATCGCTGGACGGTTTCCTTTTTGTTGTTAATGCTTAAATCTTTGGTGTTGCCTTCGACGGCGACCTGGACGATGTGCGTAATTCCTTCGCTTTTGCGGACGCTGCCGCGCACCATCGCCAGATTTTCGTTGAATGTGATCGCTTCCTGAAGCCGCGCAGTTTTGAAAGATTTAGTCGTCGCCAGCAAATAAATCGCTTCGAGCCAATTGGTTTTCCCCTGCCCGTTTTCGCCGAAAATGATATTCAAATTTTTCCCGCAAGTGATTTCGCCGTGCAGGTTGCGAAAGTTTTGTGCGGAAATTTTTTCGAGCAGCATACAACCATTTTAACACAGCCGACAACAAAACTTTTCCTTTCAACCGCTGGAAACAGCCGACCTTTGCCAATCTGTGTCTAATAGAATTGTCAATCGTCAAACTTTCTGTTCCAAATCAAATTCTAGCTGTGAAGTTCAGAAAATCCAATGAAAATCTTTATCGGTTGGTGCTTAATTTTAACGCTTTCATTTGCGGCTTTCGCGCAGAAAGCGAAACCTCTGGCGGAAACTTTCAGCGCGGTTTCGATGGACGGCGAAACCTTCGATCTTGCCGAATTGCGCGGAAAAGTCGTCGTTCTGACTTTTTGGTCAACGAAATGTCCGATCTGCGCGGCGGAAATTCCGAAACTCAATCAACTGGATGAAAACTACAAAAACAAAAACGTCGTTTTTCTCGGTCTGACGATGGAAAACAACGATAAAGTCAAAACGTATCTAAAGAAGAAATCGTTTGTTTTTAACATTATTCCGAACAGTTTCAATATCGTTTTGAAATACGCCGATAAAGACGGCGACGGCAAAGTTTCGATGGGTTTTCCCGCGCACTTTCTCATCAATCAAAAAGGCGAAATCGAATTGAAAACCGGCGGATTCGATAAAACCGAAGTTCTCGATGCACGAATAAGCCGACTTTTGAGCAGGAAATAATTGTGTTCAAAGAGGAAACCCGCATGAAGCGAGAGTGTCGAACAGCGTCGAGAAACACCCTTACTTCGTGCGGGTTTCGGCATCGAAAAAGCGGAAAGCCTCTTGATAACTTTCCGCTCAAATTGAATTTTCCCGTCTCTAGCGATTGTAACGATACGTCGTAAACTGCGAATCCATTCGCGCGTCCTGACCGCCGGAGAATTGGAACATACACGAATCGTCCGTGTAATCCATAAAGTTAGTGATTGGGTCGCTCCCCGGATAACGGTTGCCGGCGCAGGTGTCGCGCCCGAGAGGACAGCCGAACGCCGCCGAACGCTCGGCGGGCGTGTCGGAAACGAAATCGCCGTTATTCGAGCAGCCGCCCTGAAACGTATGATACAAACCCATCCAGTGTCCGACTTCGTGCGTTCCCGTATCGCCTAAATTATACGGCGCGGCGGTTCCGCCCGGCAACGATGAGAAAAGCACGACCACACCGTCGAGTTTCGGTGCGCTCGTGTAAGACGAAGGAAAAGTCGCGTAACCTAAAATTCCGCCGCTCGGATTGCAGGTGTAGAAGTTCAAATCGTCCGCCGTTCCCTCCCGCAAAGCGTTTTTCATCGCCGATTCGCTGGAACCGTAACAGCCGTTATACCACGTCGCGTTCGTCGTGCGATTGGTCGAAACGAGATTGAACGACCAGCCCCAGGGAGCGTAAGCGTTGTTTAAAACGCTGATTTGGTTGGTAATCATCGCCGTCGTGATGTCGCCGTTGGCGATGCCCGCGCCGTTGTTGATAACGTGGAAATAGACGTTTATCACGCCGCCCGCGATATTGGCGATGCCGGGATTGTCTTTCTGCTTCTGCACACGCCCGGCAAAATCGGCTTCCGCCGCCGCAATTCTCTGCGGGTTGTGATCGGTCGCGCACAGCCGTCCGCCTTTGAATGTAATCGGCTCAAGTGTTTTATCCGAAATTTCCTGCTCAACGCTTTCGGTTGAGTTGATTATCTCGATTGATTTGATTGACTCGGCACTCGAAGCGTAATTGACTCCGAAAATAACCAGAGCGACTGCGAAAATGCTGCTGACAGCCGCGAATAGACGAAATTTACTCATTTGTCGGTTTCTCCTTGGAAATTAAATTTAGTATTTAGAAAACCGGAAAATTTTATGGAAAAATTACCGACTGCAAAACTGGAAGTGATTGGAAATATACAGCGATTCGGCGCAAAGGTCAACCGAATTTTTATACAAACCGACCGTTCACTCGTTCAAAAAAGCCGTTCGTTGACTATAAAGTTTTCGCCAGGGTCAAAACGTAAACTTTCTCCGCGCCGCTTTTTTTGAGAGTTTCGGCACAGCCGGAGACAGTCGCGCCGGAGGTGAAAACATCGTCAACCAGCAAAATCGTCTTGCCTTCGATCATCTTCGGACGTTTCACTTCAAATGCATTTTTAACGCTTGACGCACGGGCTTTGCCGTCCATTCCGGCGCGGTGCATCGGCGTATGAACGCGGCGGACGAGGCTGGCTTCGTCGAGATTGATTTTAGTTTGTGCGGCGAGAATTTTTGACAAGACGGCGGCTTGATTATAGCCGCGTTCCAGACTTCTTTTCTTCGAGAGCGGCACGGGAATAATCAGTTCGACATCCCGGGACGCGCCGTTTTGAAAGCGTGAAACGAATAATGTTTTCAGCCGCGCCGCGACAAACGGCTCGCGTTTAAGATGAATGATCGAAGCCGTCAGAGCGTGTCCGTAAACGCCGACCGCGCTTGCCGAATCGTAAAAATCCGTATCGCAGCGATGGCAGAAAGTCTGATATTTTGAAGGTTTCGCGCTTTGCAGTGCGCCGCATTTGGCGCACAAAGTTTCCGCGCCCGAAAAAATTTGCGTTCCCCGCCAACAGTCGCCGCAAGCCACACCGTCGGCGAGCTGTTCGACGCTGTTGCCGCAGTTTTGACACTCCTGCGGATAGGCGACGGCGAGCAGTGAATCGAGCATTTTCCGAAACATATAATTGGACTTTACCAAAAACAAAATTGACTTCCCCCGCGCTTTTGTCGAATCGCCCTTTGTCCGATATTCTGATAATCGAACAACCGAATGATTTTCCGGCATCTCCAGATGATCTTCGATTCGACTTTCTAAAATTCGCCGCCGGTCATCAACCGTAAAATTATCACAGAAATCTTTCAAACTTTCGCATTTTCAGAGATTTTCCAGAGGTTTTGTATGAAGATAACAATCACCCGACTATCGGCAACGCTTTTTTTAATGATGCTTTTCCCGGCGGTGATTTTCGCCCAGGAAAAGCCCGCACCGACTCCGCCCGTCGAAGAAGACAATGATGTCGTCAAGATTTCGACTTCGCTGATTCAACTCGATGTCGTCGCCACGGACAAAAGCGGCAGACTCGTTATGGATTTGAAGCCGGAAGATTTTGAAATCACCGAAAACGGCGAGCGGCAGACGGTTACCAACTCCGTCTATTTCAGCGGGCAGAAGACTTCGGCAGCCGACGGCGATTTGAACGCCGTGACGAGCGTTTCAAATCAGACGATGCCGAGCGTCGGCGAAGTTCGGCGCACGGTCGGCATTATAATTGACGATGCCGGTTTGTCAGCGCAGAGCATCAATCTCGTCAAAAAAGAAATGGTCAAATTTATCAGCGAGCAGATGCAGTCGGGCGATCTGGTCGCCGTTATCAAAACGAGCGGCAGCGTCGGCGTTTTGCAGCAATTTACGATTGATAAAAAGAGATTGCTCGACACCATCAACGATTTGAAATTCCAGTCTTTGACGAGCAGCGGTTTGAGTCCGTTCGAGCCGATCAGCGTTAGTTTCGCCGAGCAGATTCAGGCGAACGGCGGCGGCGGTCTTCCGGGAAAATCAAATGCGATTTCCGAACAGCGCGGCGGCATCGAACTTTCTCGCCAACATCAATAAAAATATCGTCGTAACACGCGGTTCGCTCGGCGTTTTGAATACGACGATCAGCGCGATGAGCCGTCTGCCGGGACGCAAATCGGTTTTGTATATTGCCGAAGGTGTCTATTCGCTTTTCACTGCCGGAAATGCGCTAGACAGCGTTGATAACCGTAGCGGCGTGAACCTTCCGGGCAGCTTTAGTAATCTGGGCGGCGCGGCTTCGATTTTTACCGACACCCGCGAACTCGAAAACAAACTGCGCGGAATCACCGAATCGGCTAACCGGGCGACTATTTCCGTTTACGCCCTCGACCCGCGCGGAACCGCTCCAATCAATTTTTCCGCTTCCGACAACCTGCGCGGCGGAATGACCGACCGCGAATCCGGCGGCAGAAATCAGAGCGATTTGACGGCGCGGAGCAACGCTTTTCGATCCTCACAGCAGGGCTTGAAATTTCTCGCCCAAGAAACGAGCGGCAAGGCGTTTCTCAACACCAACGATTTGGGAAAAAGCCTGCGGGAAACTTTGGATTCGCAAAACGGTTATTACATCGTCGCTTATCAACCCGATTCGGCGACTTTCGATGCCGACAAAAGACGGTTCAACAAACTGAGCGTCAAAATGAAGCGTCCGGGTGTCGGCACAACTTACCGCAGCGGGTTCTTCAACGTCGCCGAAATCGCTGGGGGAAAAAACTCTGCAACGGCGGAAAACGTCTTTCTGCAAAAATTGTTTTCGCCGTATAAATACAACGACATAAATTTGCAGACGACTTCGGTTTTCGCGGTGGACGAACAGACGGCGACCATTCGCGCCTTTGTCGGCATTGATCCGAAAAACTTGCAGTTTAAAGACGCGCCGGACGGCGGCAAAATCGCCGGTCTCGATGTTGTCGCGGTTTCGTTCAACGAAAACGGAACGCCGTTCTCGCAGGTCGCCAAAAGATTTGATGTGAAAGTTTCGGCGGAAGATTACGGCAAACTTCTCGCCGACGGCATCGCTCTCAATCTCGCTTTCGCCGCCAAACCGAAAAGCGCACCGCAGATAAAAATCGCCGTCCGCGATGTTAACACGAACAAAATCGGCACGGCTTCGCAAACGATTGCACTGCCGGATTTCGAGAAAAAAGACGTGATTTTGTCGGGAATCGTGATGCAGAATTACACGGCGCAGGAATGGCAAAATCTGCAAAGCGGCAAACCGCCGACCAATGCGGCGGCTCGAATGCAGGCGAACACGGCACAGCGAAAATTCAAAAAAGGAACCGTTCTGTCGTTCAGTTACGCCGTTTACGCTGCCTCGTCGCTGCGTTCGAAATCTTCGGCGCAGTTCGCGGTTTTCAAAGACGGCAGGGAACTTTTCAAAGGTGCGCCCGAAGAAGTCCCGTTCACTGCACCGGGCAAAATGCAGCGCATTTCTGCTCGGAACCGAGATGGCGGCGGGCAGATATGTTCTACAAATAACCGGCGGCGGCGACGCGGTTAAAGAACCGCAAACGCAGCAGATTAACTTTGAGTTGGTAGATTAGGTCGGCGAACCGTATGTGCAAAAATTCGGTTCCGGGTTTGGCAAAAATAAATGCTAAACTTGGAACTGAATTTCTTATGGACGTTATCGCTGGAACCGCCGGACATATAGACCACGGAAAAACCGCGCTCGTCAAGGCTTTGACGGGCGTTGATGCCGACCGTCTGCCGGAGGAGAAACAGCGCGGAATTACCATTGACATCGGGTTTGCCGAACTTGATTTAGGTGAGTTGCGAATCGGTTTTGTGGATGTTCCGGGACACGAAAGATTCGTTAAAAATATGCTCGCCGGGGCAAGCGGAATTGATCTTGTTTTACTGGTGATTGCGGCAGACGCGGGCGTAATGCCGCAGACGCGGGAGCATTTTGAAATCTGCCGCTTGCTGGAAATAAAAAGCGGTTTGATCGTATTGACAAAAACGGATTTGGTTGACGAAGAACTGCTCGAACTGGTTAATCTGGAAATCGCCGAACTGGTTGAGAATTCGTTTCTTGAAAATGCGCCGGTCGTTTCGGTTTCGGCAAAAACGGGCGCGGGAATCGAAGAATTGAAGGAAAAACTCAAAACGCTCGCCGTTCAAATTCCCACCCGAAAAAACGAAACGATTGCGCGTTTGCCGGTTGATCGCGCTTTTTCGATTAAAGGCTTTGGCGCAGTCGTTACCGGAACTCTGATTTCGGGCGAAATCGCGGAAACCGACGAGTTGGAGCTGTTGCCGATTTGCAAGAAAGTCCGTGTGCGCGGACTGCAAACGCACGGCAAATCCGTTAAAGCGGCACACGCCGGACAGCGGACGGCGGTTAATCTCGGCGGCATCGAACACGCGGAAATCGTGCGCGGAATGGTTTTAGCCGAAAGCGGAGTTTTGCGCCCGACGCAAATTTTCGACGCGGAAATCGAAGTTTTGAAGGACGCGAAAAAAACTTTGAAATCGCGTCAGAGAGTGCGCGTTCACATCGGCACGATTGAGGCTTTGGCGCGGGTTCAGGTTTTGAACGAAGCGAACGAGATCGAAGGCGGCGCACGGGATTTTGTGCAGTTGCGGCTGGAGGTTCCGATTGTCTGCATTCCGAATGAAAGATTTATTCTTCGTCTCTATTCGCCGCAAATCACGATTGCCGGCGGCAAAGTTTTAGACAATAACGCGCCGCGCCATCGGCGGAAAGACGCAGCGAGCGTCAGACAATATCTGCACGATTTAACCGATGCCGAAGCGCGTAACGATAAAGCGAAAACGCTGAGACTCTATCTGGAAACGGCGCACGAAAACGGTTTGAATTTTAATGATTTGCAGACTAGAACCGGTTGGCGCGGCGAGGTTTTGAAAAAAGCGATTGCCGAAAACATCGAAAAAAAATCAATCGTCGAAGCCGAAAAAACTTTCATCGTCCGAACGCCGTTTGAAAATTTAAAAGCGCGAACGCTCGCCGAAATCGAGAATTACCACCGAAAAGAACCGCTTGCCAAAGGCATTCTGCGCGAAACTCTGCGCGAGAAAATTTTCGCGCACCTGCCGTCGGAAATCTTTAAAACGGTTTTGGAAGGTTTGCAGAAAAACGGTAAGATCGCGTCGGAAAAAGATATCGTTCGCGCCGCCGCGTATAATCTCGAATTATCAGATGACGAGATGATTCTGCGCGAAAAACTGAAGAAAATTTATTGCGCCGCTAAACTCGAAGTTCCGAAACTCGAAGATGCTTTGAACGACTCGATCAAAGGAACGAAACTGAACCGCGAACACGCACGGAAAGTTTTTCAACTGCTTTTGAATTCCGGCGAAACCGTCAAAATAACGGACGAGTTTTATTTTGCGAAAACCGAGATTGACGAACTGATTGGAAAACTAAAATCATTCGCCGAAACGTCTGCCGACAGATTGATTGACGTGCCGAAATTCAAAGACATCGCCGGAATTTCGCGCAAATATGCGATCCCGTTATTGGAGTATTTCGACCGCGAAAAAATCACGCGCCGCGCCGGTGATAAAAGAATTATTTTGTAATTTATGCGAAAATTTCTAATGGCAAAATGGCAGGATTTAGTGATGGCAAATTATGAGGTTCCGCCCGAAATACTGGCGAAGCGTTTGCCGAACGGCGTTTCACTCGATCTTAACGAAGGAAAATGTTTCGTCAGTCTGGTCGCTTTTATGTTTCTCGACGTGCGCGTTTTGGGAATCCCAGTGCCGTTTCACGTTAATTTTGAAGAGGTTAATCTGCGGTTTTACGTCAAGCGCGAAACCGAAACCGAAACGAAGCGCGGCGTGGTTTTCGTCAAGGAAATCGTCCCGCGTTTCGCTATCGCGTTCGTCGCGCAGACGTTCTACGGCGAACCCTATGAGGCGTGGGCGATGAATCACACGAAAACGGCAAACTCAATCGGTTACGGCTGGCGAAAAGGCGATTTTCAGCATCACATCAAAGTCGAAATCGGCGCAAACACGGGCATCCCGGCAGAAAATTCGCACGAAGAATTTATCATCGAGCATTATTGGGGCTACACGAGTCGCGGCGCGGACAGAACCGACGAATACAAAGTCGAGCATCCG
>JAYVGL010000034.1:0-4406 GCA_043772175.1 Pyrinomonadaceae bacterium
GTTCGAGCAACTCGAATTGCGGTTTGGTTAAATCAGTCGTATACGCCATCATCAAAGTAGAAACGATTTCCCATTAAACTGCAAACAGGTTCTATAGAACGCTGATTTGTTAGGATTTTTAAGATCGTTTAAGATTTAATCTCAATAAATCAGCGTTCTATTTTTTGAAAAAATTATGTTAGACTCCGCAAATTTACAACCGACTAATCAGCAAAACTTGGATATTCGCTCGACGAAACGCGAAGAGATGAATCTTTATCCGCTCGACACTTTTAAGTATGAATTCGTCGGACGCGAGATTTGGATTGACTTTGAAATTCCCGAATTTACGGCGATCTGTCCGTTTTCCGACTTTCCCGATTTTGCGACTTTGAAACTGAAATACGTCCCGAACGAACGCTGCATCGAACTGAAAAGTTTGAAAATGTATATCAACTCGTTCCGCGAAGTAAAGATTTTTCACGAACATCTAATCAACGTCATCATCGAAGATTTCGCTAAAGTGTGCGATCCTCTGCGAATCGAACTCGAAGGCGATTTTAACGTGCGCGGCAATATCAAAACGATTGTGCGGGCGAGTTATACAAAGTGAATAAAGCGAAAGTAAAATTTTAAAATTTTGCTTTCGCTTTATCAATCGGAAGTTTCAATTCTCGCCGCGTTCCTGTTCGACTTCGGTTTCGAGTTTCACGCCCAGACGCTTTGAACCCGGCTGATCGAAGGTTTCAATCCAGCGCAATGATTCGTCCAGAACGCGCAATTGATATTCTCTCCAGTTCGGTTTGCCGGCGACGCTGCCGAACTCGCCGGTGTAGTAAGCCGTGCGCGGCGGACGCACCAGTTCGGAGATTTTGCGGTCAACCGAAAGCATCATCGTCGGCACGTTTGCCAACTCCAATGCACGGGCGACGATGCCCAAAGTTTGATGACACAAACGCGATGCCGGAACCAAAAGCGCGGCTTGCGCTTCGTAACGGACGACGCGCTCAGCGATTTTCGGGGCGAGTTCTTCGGCGACGATTCGCGCGTTCGGAATCCAGCCGTTCAAACTCCACCAGACATTATTCAGTTGCCCGATCACGCCGTTTTCCTGATATTCGAAAAGGCGGTCAACCGGAATCTGCGCGTTGCGGTCGGCGCGGACGGCGGTCATATCGTAACCGCGTCCGGCGTATAGCAAATCTTCGGCTTCGACTTCTATCGGGATTTCCCGAAACGTCGCGTCGCCGTCGCGCCCGGTCGTGTCGAACGCTTCCGTGCCGTCAATATATGCTCCGGCGGAGGAAATCAACGCTAGATTCAGCATCGGCAGAGCGCGGCGCATCGGCGTAAAAGGCACGTTTTTGTTTTCGACAAATGGATAATTCGTCAAATCGTCATTCGTCCGCCAGTTGCGGTAACGACCGGCAACCGTCACGATATTTTCGACCAAAGACTTGTCGGCGACCGGCGCGGCGCGTTCGATTCCCAAACGGCGTTCGATATTTTCTCTAATGGAGTTCAGCATTTGTTTTTAATTGGTTTTCGTAGATTCGGGCGCGGCGGGCGATTAAAAAGAAAGTGATAATGGCGGCGATCATCGCCACGCTCAAAACCGTTACCGATTGCCCGTGCAAATCGTTAAAAGCGATTCGCACGGGATCGTCCGCCGCGATTTCTTCCATCGGTCGTCCGATGGCGGCGCGTAGATTCTGCAATTTCCAGCCGACAAAAAATTGCCCGAACGCGCAGGCAGCAGTGGTAACGAGCAATAAAATTCGCTCGATCCACAGCCAAGCGCGGCTGAAATTATTCTTCGGAAGATAAGAACTCGCCAGCAGAATCAACCCGATAACGATGCCGCTGTAATTGAGAATCAAGAGCGTTTGATTGACGATTGCGCCCGCCGACTCGCGCGACGGCAGAACGGCGAACGCGCTCGGCGCAACCGCGAAGCTCAGGAAACACGCCGCGCCCAGCCACAGCCCTAAAAATAAAAGTCGAAAATCGGAAAGCATTCGCATAATACTCGGAGCAATTTTTTTATTATGGAGTTTTTCGGCGAAAAGGGCAAAAGTCGAATCTTTTAATGGGACGGCGAAAAGAGAAATTCCTTGCATTCCCGTCGTCATTTATTGCATAATTTAGTCGGCAAACATTGTTTGCCATCACCTAAACTCCTTTTGACTACAATCTTTCTTCCACCGAAATTCTTCTCTTATATGACAAATTACAGATTTAAGAACATCAAAACATCGTTGCTGGTTTCTGTTTTGGTCGCCGTTTTGGTTTCAATTCTGGGGCGTTTCGGAATCTCCGCCTTTGCCGGTTTTCTCGATCTCGTCAAACCGCCGAGCGTATCATTTGTCTGGTGGAAACCTTTGATTTTAATCGCCGTGGGCGCAATCACCGCCTGGCTCACCGAAAAATTTTGCCCGAAAAAGGTTTTGCAGTATGCGCTGGAATTTCTGGCGGCGTGGCTGATTTTGAGCATCGTCACGGCGCAGTTTTTTGAGGTCAGCCTGGTGTTTATTCCGGTTGCGATGACGATTCTGCTGACGATTTTTTTTATTCACCTGAAAACTTTATGGCTGATTGACACTGCCCTGACGGACAGTTTGGTAACGCTGGCATCGGCGGGGCATCTGCTCGAAGGCAAATCGGCGGATACGCGAATCGAGAGCGGTCTGCGGCTCTTGGAGACGATTCTGCCGCTCTCCGAAGCGATTGTTTTTTGCCGCACGGCGGACGGCGAACTGCATCCGGTCGGGCGGGCGCGAAGCAGCAGTCCGACCGATTCGCTGATCGAAAGGCAGTCGTCGTGGCGCGAGAACGTCGAGTTTTGCGAAGCGGCACTGGCGCGGGCGGAGACGATTGTGCAGACGGCGGAAAACGAGGATACGTCGGCGCGAATCGCCGTTCCGCTGATTTACGCGGGCGAAGCGGTCGGCGTTTTATTTGTTCAGATCAATCAGAATTTTGAACGCGCCGACCAAAATTTGCTCGAAGCGTTCAGCGAGCAGTTGGCGCGAAATTTTCAGCGCAAAGAGTTGCGCGGGCGAATGCTGCCGCACGAATCTTGGCAGGGTTCGTTTTCGAGCGAATCGTCGGAAAACCGGCTCGCTATCATCAATCTCGTTCACACGAACATCAAAGAACAGGCGTTCAGCACTCTGGCGAGTTCGTATCTGAACGAAGCCTACGCGGTCGCCTACCTCGACGGAACGCTGGCTTATCTGAACCGCCAAATTCGCAATTTCGCGCAATTGAAGGCGCAGGAATTTTACGAAATTGATTTATTCGGCTTGCTCGACCGTTTCAAAACCGATGTTTTCAACGAACCGAGTCTGGCGATTCGGCGCGTTTTGCAAACCGGCGGCAGTTTCCGCAGCGAACTTTATTTTGCGGAATCGGACAAAACCCTCGATATGAAAATCTCGCTCGTCAAAGTTCCGTTTGACGACAAAGCGATTCACGAAACGAACGTGCCGATGAAACCGGCGTGTTTTCTGATTACCTTCCGCGATGTTTCCGCCGTCAAAGAAAACGAAAAACTTCGCAGTGATATGGCAAGTTTAATGTCGCACGAGCTTCGCACACCGATCACCTCGATCAACGGCTTCGCCGAATTGCTGTTGATGGACGAAACGATTTCCGAAGAAGCGCGGGAATTTTCGGCGATCATCTCCAACGAATCACAGCGTTTGTCGAAAATGCTCTCGACCTTTCTGTCGGTTTCCAATCTCGAACAATCGGACAAACAGGATTTCGTCAAAAAGCCGGTTAAACTCGACGCGGTGGTTAGCGAGGTGGTCGGCGATTTGCAAGACCACGCCAAACGCAAACGCATACGGCTGGTCGAACAGGCGAACACGCATCTGCCGCCGGTCGCCGCCGACAAAGGTTTGATTACGCGAGCCGTCGCCAATCTGGTTGACAACGCGATTCGTTACAGCCCGGAACGGACGAGCATTATTATTTCGACGATTTTGGAATCGGATTTTCTGCGCGTCGTCGTCGAAGATCGCGGCTACGGCATTCCGTCGGACGAGCAGGAAAAAATCTGGCAGAAATTCTATCGCGTCGCCCGCGACGGACACGACAAGGAAGAAGAATCAACCGGCTTGGGATTATCTCTGGTCAAGGAAATCGTCGAACAGCACGGCGGCGCGGTCGAAGTAAAATCGGAAATCGGCGCGGGTTCGAAATTCAGTTTTACCTTACCGCGTCTTTAATTGCTAAAACTTCGGGCAAATGAAAACAGTATGTTGTCATTATTGGAAAGCATCTTGATATTTTTCGTGTTTTTCGCCGTATTACCATTCATATAGGCGTTGTTGCATAAATAGGTTGCGGAGTTGATAGATAGTAGAATTTTTCTGCTATGAAAAAGAAAGCCAAGTATCGTCTCCGCAACTGGAGAGATT
>JAYVGL010000035.1:0-11900 GCA_043772175.1 Pyrinomonadaceae bacterium
AATCTCTCCAGTTGCGGAGACGATACTTGGCTTTCTTTTTCATAGCAGAAAAATTCTACTATCTATCAACTCCGCAACCTATTTATGCAACAACGCCTAGCATCACTATCAAACGTGATATGTTCAGACGGTATTGATGTCAATAAAAAGTTGTATGCCTGTGGTTGGTTCGGGGTTTAAACACCAAAATCCCATTCGATAAAAATACCCGGATTCCAAGTTCGGTCAGCGTCAGGCAGTTTCTTTTCCCGGTCGTCATAATAAATCGAATCTTTGGAACTCACTATATACCTCACCAAAAACGTAACGCATTCACCCGCGCATTCGCTCGAAAATTCCAAAATATCGTCCGGTATAACTTCTTCAAAAGCAGTCTTGACGACCGTCAGCAAATGACCTTCGCGGCGGATCATTTTGTCTTCGGAAAAAGTATCGTCGAACGGCAGAATTTTCTTCACGCCGTATTCTTTTTTTAAGTTTTCAACGATATTCGGCGGGATTTCATTGTGCCGCTCGAAAGTAATTTTGACACGATAATTTCCCGTCGTTTTCGCATAATTCAAAGTTTTCAAAACAGCATCAGCTGCTTTTTGGTCGTAGCCTCGATTCAGCGAAGTTTGATATTTTTGTTCGGCGGCATCATAAAATCCCTGAACTTTTTGCTGTGCCTCAATGCCCCAACGTCCCTGCGGATGAGTTTGCAGATACATTCTGTAAGACGAAGCGCGATTCAAAGATTCGGCGGAATCCCAACTCTTCTTATCATCATAATAATTGTTCGGCAAAGCCGCGCCGAACATCGTTCCGGCAGTCAAAACAATTGCCGCCGCCGCTGTTATCAAATGTTTTAGACTCAAATTTCGGGCAATCGCTTTTGATTGAATCGGCTGATTTCTCAACTCGACAAAATCGTCATTCGAGTCTAAATATGTTCGATCATTTTTCGCCGACGCTTCGACAAACAGCTTTTTGTAGTAGTAGATTTGTTCAACTGTTTCCTCTGCATTTCGGATATTTTTGCTGTCAAAAATTTTTGTTACGCCGTTTTCGAGCGATAAGGTAATTTGAGTTGAAACATAACTGCCACTTTGATTGCGATGAACCGCCTTCGCCGCATTCAGTTGATCCAAATTCCAATAACAAACATCGTTAAAGCGCGTTTCGATAACGTAATACGGCGTAATCAATAAGTAACTTTTTGATGGTGAAGTAAACCATTGAAAGAGTTTATAAACATTATAAAGCAGCAAATAAAGTGCGCCGAGCGAGATCAAACCGAAGAAAGCCAACTGAAAGCTGCTCCAAAGGTAATCATCAGTCAGGTAAAAAAGAATTCCAAACCAAACAATCACTGCCGCAGTTAAAAAGTAGGCAGAATTAATTCCGGCGGTTTTAAAAGCGAAACCTTCGCCTTTTCCGCGCTGCCTCTCCAAAAGCCGCTCCTGAATCGGTATCGGCAAACTGTTGAATTTAAGACAAATTGCAGTCGGCGTAACAGGTTGATTTTGAGAATTATTCTCCATTATTCGTAAATCTTATGACATTTATCGAGTTTCCGGTAAAACCGTCGTGCCTTCAAAATTCCCGCGCACCGGCTCGCCGTTCGTGCTGTTTGTTACTGCTTCGACCAGCAATTTTCCGCCGACGAAACAGCCTTTCCAAGATTCGCCGATGCCGCCGAAAACTTCTTCGTTGTCGCCGCGTGAACGCATTTTGTTAATGCCGACTTTGAAAGCGCGAATCTCTTTCGCCGTGTGCGCCGCAAATTTCTCATCGTCCGACGCGATTGCGGCGACCAGCGCACCGTTCGAGATATTCATTTCGCCGACCAATTCTTCCACGCGATCAACCAGCACAATCGAATCAATCGGACCAAACGGTTCGCGGAAGTAAAGATTCGCCTGACGCGGCAGATTGACCAGCGATTTCGGCGCAAAATAAGCCGACTTGTCCTGTTTCGGCAGAAAGTTTGCGGCGTTCAATTGCCCGTTATAAAGCGGTGTCGCGCCCGTTTTCAGAGCGTTTTCAAACAAGCCGTTTAATTCTTCGACCTGTCCGGGTTTAATGACCGGACCGAAATCGAGTTCCGGCAGTTCGTCGTCTTTTTTATCAACCAGCGTCGGATTTCCGATTCTCAAACTGTTCAAAACGCTCAAGTGCGTGTCCAAAAACTGCGGAAATAAATCGCGCTGAACGACGAAACGAACATACGCCGTGCATCGCTGTTTGCCATAATCAAAGCCTTTTTTCAACTGTTTCGCCAGCGCGTCCCAATCGGAAAAATCCCAGATGCCGTAGGTGTTAACGCCTTCCATTTCCAGCATATAACGCTTGTTTTTATCAACCAGCGAAGCCGCGATGTTGCGCCCGCTGTCGCGCCCGCCGACGAACGAAACGCAGTCAACGTGTTCATTTCTAACCAGAACTTCACTCAATTCGCCGCCCGAACCCGACACGAGCGACACCGGCAAACCGCACCGTCGCGCCAGTGCAAAAGTTAAACTCAACGAAATAAATCCGCCGTCGGTCGGCGTTTTCGCAATCACCGAATTGCCCGCCAAACACTGCGTCAAAACTGCGTGCATCAAGACCGACATCGGATAATTCCACGAAGCGATGTTGGAAATAAGTCCGAGCGGCGTGCGTTTTTCCAGCATCGTTTCGATGTTTTCGACATACCACTGCACGCCGGCAATTGCCCGGTCAATATCAGTGAACGCGAGTTTGTAAGTTTTGCCGATTTCCCACATCAACAGTTTCGCAATCAATTCGACGTGCGTCGTCAGCAAATTCAGACATTCGGAAACGCGCCGCTTACGCTCGTCCAAATCCGTTTTCGACCAGTTGCGAAACTCCGCGCCCGCAAACTCGACGGCTTTCAACGCCGCCTTTTTGTCCAACATCGGCAGCGCGCCGAGCAGGGAACCGTCAATCGGCGAATTGAATTCTCGCGGCGTTCCGGCGAATTTCCATTCGCCCTGCGCTAAATTTAAAAAGTTTCCGCTTGCGTCGAAAATCTCCGGCGCGATTTCCTTCATTTGCGTTAATAAACTGCCGAATTCCACTTTCGGCGAAATAATTTTCGTCATCACTTTCTCCATAATCTTTTAGCTTTTTTAGTTAAACTTTCGTCAAATATATTAGCGCAGAAGCCAAAAGAAAAAGCGAATAATTAGCTGCAAAACTAAATTTGTTCAGAATGTTGAACTATATTTCAGCATTCTGAACTTTTCACTATTTTTAAAAATAATCGAACGATTTTTGTTCAAAAAATTTCCGTAATTTCTCGATCCGATTTTTTGTGTTCTGCTCCGCCGATTTACATTTGAGTTTAGTGTTGACAACCAACTTTCCATCTGTTCCACCGTCAGATTATCGCCGAAGATGACCGCTGCGAGCGTTTTCCGGCGGACATTTCACGGTTTTCCAAAACCGCCGAAACGCCGACCGCGCCCGTCCGTTTAGCGACTGTTTCGGCGCACCGCTGATATAGTTTTTTGTCGCCGCTTAAAGATTCGCCGAAAATTCAAGCGACATCTGACTGCTCCAAAAACGGATAATCGGTGTAGCCTTTTTCGCCCGGCGTGTAAAAAGTTGATTCGTCCGGCTTGTTTAATTCGGCATTTTTGGCAAATCTCTCCGGCAAATCCGGGTTCGCCAAAAATTTCGTGCCGTAAACAATCGCGTCCGCGCCGTTTTCTTCCAGCAGTTTTTCGCCCGCATCTTTATCGAAACCGACACCGGCAAAATAAACGCCGTCGTAAATCGGGCGCACCACCGGATGCCAATTTTTGTGCTGATCGAAAGTCCCGATATGCAGATACGCCAAACCGCGTTTGTTTAATTTCCTGATAACGTAATCGTAGAGTTCCGCCGCGTCCGTTTCTTTAATATCGTTAAATTCGCCGCCGGGAGAGAGCCGCAAACCCGTTCGTTCATTGCCGATTTCGGCAATCATCGCATCCAGAACTTCAAACAAGAAACGCGCTCGATTTTCAACCGAACCGCCGTATTCATCAGTGCGTAAATTCGTATTCGTGCCTAAAAACTGCTGCACCAAATAACCGTTCGCGCCGTGCAGTTCTACGCCGTCAAAACCTGCGTCAACCGCGTTTTTCGCCGCCATCGCATAATCTTTGACGATTTCCTTAATTTCTTCCGCCGTCAATTCACGCGGTTCGACAAAATCCTTCATTCCTTCATCGGTATAATTTTGACCGTTCGCTTTAACGGCAGAAGACGCAACCGGCTGTTGATTGTCCGGCAAAAAATCCGGCAGCGCGATTCTGCCCGTGTGAAAAATCTGCATAAAGATTTTCCCGTTTTCGGCGTGAACCGCATCGGTGATTTTGCGCCACGATGCAATTTGTTCGGGCGTATAAATTCCCGGCGTTCTGACATAACCTTTCGCCATCGCCGAAACATTCGTCGCTTCGGTGATAATCAATCCGGCGGACGCGCGCTGCGTGTAATACTCCACCGTAATTTCCGGCTGAACGCCTTCATCATTCGCCCGGCTGCGCGTCATCGGGGCGTAAACGATTCGATTTCCCAGCTCCGTGTTTCCGATTTTTAATTTATCAAATAATGTCGCCATATAATTTCCCTCTTGTTGTTTGTAAAAAAATTACCAGGGCAAAACGCCCTGATCGTTAAAATAACCGCCCGTTGCGCCGCTCTCGTCGAGCGTTGCCAAATCCGTGATGATTGACGCGCCTTCGGCAACGGTTTTCAGACCGCTATTGCCGTTCAAATCCGTCGCCGTATAACCCGGATCGCGGAGTTAACCTTAATTTTCGTGTCCTTTAACTCGTGCGCCAAAATCACCGTAAAAGCGTTGAGCGCGGCTTTTGAAGAGTTATAGGCAAGCGGTTTGACGGCGGAAATGCCCAATTCGGATCGCTGTTTTGTGTCAAAAAACCCGAACCGCTCGAAACATTAACGATGCGCCCGTTTTCCGATTTTTCAATCAGCGGCAAAAACGCCTGTGTTATTTCAATGACACCGAAGAAATTGGTGTCGAAAGTTTTTCGTATCGTGTCCAAACTCGTTTCGCTCGGCTTTGCGTCCATCGTTTCAACGGCGATTGCCGCGTTATTTATCAGAACATTGAGTTTGCCGTATTTCTCGCCAACCATCTGCGCGGCATTTTTAATCGTCTCCGCGTCGGTCGCGTCAATTTTTACAAAATCTGCGTCAAAGCCTTCGCTTTGCAGTTTTTCAACCGCTTCCGCGCTTCTCGCTTCATCACGCGCCCCAACCAAAATCGTGTAGCCTTTTGCGCCGAGCTATCGCGCCGTTTCAAAGCCGAGTCCTTTATTCGCGCCCGTAATCAAGACTGTTTTTTTATTTTCACTCATAATTTTATTACCCTCACTTTGCCGTCAAAATCGCCGTCCGAATTTTCCGTAAACTATGTAGCCAGCGGTCATAATTTTCCGCCTTGTTGATGATATACTGCGCGACTTCCGGGTGCGGCAATATCAAAAAAGTCTCCACTTCCAATGCTTTCACCACCGCGTTGGCACACGTTTCCACCGTAATCGCTTCCGCCATCAAAAAGTTTTCCGGCTCGCCGTCCGCGCTCGCAATCAAATTCGTTTTCACGCCTTGCGGACATAAACACGAAACGTAAATCCCCTGATCGCCGAATTCAATCGCAAGATTTTCCGCCAGTGCAACCGCCGCGTGTTTGCTGACGGCATAAGGCACGGCAGTCGGATGCGTCAGCAGTCCCGCCGCCGAAGCCGTGATTAAAAACGCGCCGCCGCCGTTTTCAATCATCGCCGGAAAAGTCGCCCGCGCCAGATAAACGTGCGATAAAACATTGACTTCATAAATCTTTTGCCAAACTTCATTCGCCACGTCCAGGTTCCCGTCCGCGCCGCCGATGCCCGCATTCGAGCAAACAAAATCAATGCGCCCGAACTCGCGCAAAACGTCGCCGATTACCGCTTGGCAATTCGCTTCATCGCTGACATCAAGCCGGAACGCTTTGCCATTGACCGATTCGGCGACGTTTTCCGCATTCTTCAAATCAAGGTCGGCGACGATGATTTGCGCCGCGCCGTCCGCGTGAAACCGTTCGCACAAAGCCTTGCCGATGCCGTTCGCGCCGCCGGTGACGAGAATTATTTTGTCCTTTACAATCATAAAATTTAGAAGCAAAGAATTTAGTTTATTTTTTCCATTCTGTTTTCCATCTACTTATTTTTATTTTTCTTGAGTCAATTGGGAATAATGCCTTAACTTCCTCTTTTTCTTCGTTAGTTTCAACAAAAACGCAAACAACATCTGTTTCAGTAAATTTCAACGAATACTTGTTCCATTGTTTATTATAATAAAGTTGATTTGCTCTATATTTTTTTGATGATTCTGAAATTAGTTTCCCTTCAATCTCGGCTTTTGAAGGAACATACCTCCATTCATTTTCACTTTTGAAGTCGTAATCTGGATCATCAAAAAGTTTATTAAGATTGCGTCCTCTATCATTTTTCGTAAAACATTTAATTTCCATTATTGCTTGCTTGACGTGAGGGGGTAATTGATTAGGAAGTGTCGTTATTCGTCTGGCTTTCAGTAAAGTTGCAAGTGCTTTTGCAACTAATGAATTCTTCTTAACATATAAAACTTGCTGTAATTTATTTTCTACCCAAGATTCCGTAAAGGCTATGCCAAACTTCCCATAAGTAATAACTTTTTCATTAATGGTCGAAATATCATACTCACTAAAACACACCATCGGATGCGCTGCGCTAGAAACTTTTTTGTTGCCTAAATAAAATACTTCATCGCTACCGTTGAGTTTGAGCATTTTAGATTTCAATATGCTCTTTAACTTGCAAAAGTCCGATGTAATATGGATTTTATTGTTCATCTATTTCGTGTCTTTTTCGTGGTTAATTTCCCACCGTCAACACGACTTTGCCGGTCGTCTGCCGATTTTCAATCGCTTCGTGCGCCTGCCGCGCTTGTTCAAGCGGAAACTCCGTGACCTGAATTTTCAATTGTCCCGCATTGAGATGTCCGAGCAATTCTTTGGTAAAAGCGACGCGGTTTTCGACCGGTTCGTTCATCAGCCAATAGCCGCGAACATTGTGATTTTTGTTCATCAGACTCAGCACCGAAACCTTAAAATCCGCGCCGCTCGCCGAGCCGTAAATCCACATCGTGCCGTGTGTCGCCAGCACTTTTAGATTCTTCGCCACGATGTCGCCGCCGACCATTTCGATCAGCCAATCAACGCCTTTGCCGTCCGTCGCCTTCAAAACCTCGTCCGTCCAATCGTCTTCCGAGTAGTTGACGGCGAAGTCCGCGCCTAAACTTGCGACCATCTGCAATTTCGCTTCGCTCGAAGCCGTGCCGATCACCGTCAAACCTTTATGTTTCGCCAACTGCACGAGCAACGTTCCCACGCCGCCCGCCGCCGCGTGAATCAAAATCGTCTGCCCGGACTTTGTTTCATTGAGCAATCCGAGCGCGGTCAAACCCTGCACGAGCAGCGCGGTTGACTGCCCGAAACCCAACTCGTCGGGAATCGGCATTGTTACCGCCGCTTTCGCAGTCGCATATTCCGCGTAACCGCCACTCGAAGTCGTCGCCAAAACGCGCTGACCTTTTTGCAGATTTTTCACCTCCGCGCCGATTTCCTCAACCGTTCCGGCGGCTTCGTAACCGAGCGTGAACGGCAATGCCGGCTTCGTCAAATAATTGCCCGAACGCATCATCGTATCGGCGAAATTGATTCCCGCCGCCGCAACTTTGATTAAAACCTCGTCGGCTTTCGGAGTCGGCTTTTCGACTTCTTCATACGACAATTTGTCCGCCGCACCCAATTCGTGAACTCTGATTGCTTTCATAATTTTATTTTTCCTTTCGATATTCCGTCGTCAGCATTCCCGCAAAACCCCAATTTTCCGGCGCAACCTCGTCAATTACGATATAAATATGCTCCGGTTTTTTGCCAAGAACTCTAGCCAGAGTTTGCGTTATCTCTTCGACGATTTGTTTCTTTTGCTCGACGGAAACGCCCGTCTCTCGTAATTTTGACGTTGATATACGGCATAAGTTTTCGTAATCTTCGGTATTTGTTAGCGGCTCGTCTTTTCAAAAATCTGTTTGGAAACTCAACGAATAGCTCCGACGGAGCGTCATATTTGTATAAATCGTCGCCATCTGCACCCTTGAGCTGCATCGCAGCGACATATTGCTTATGCCGTTCCTAACGGAACTGTGAATTTCCGCACAAACTCTAAGTTTTCCCAACCCAACTTTCATCCGCGACTTCGCGCCAACGGTTGCGAATCGCTTCAAGCTCGCCGCTCGACAAATTTCCTTCCGCGACATATTTCGCGTTTTCCTGCCACCGCTGCGGTTTCGTAGTGCCGACGATCAGCGTGTCCACGCCTTCAACCGAAAGCGTGAATCTTAAAGCGGTCGCCGTCGCTTCTTCCAAAGTCTTATTCAGAAAATCGAATTTCAATTTCTGAATTCGGTTCCAGTATTCGTGATGATACGAATCTTTCGGCTGGTCTTTGTGCCGCCAGACGGCGTTGGCAATCGGGCGTTTGGCGATGACACCGATGTTTTTCTCTTTGGCGAGTTTGATGTTGCCGTCAATCGGCGTTTGGTCGGCGATGGAGACGGAAGTTTGCAGCGCGTCGAAAACATTCATTTCTAGAGCGGCGTTTGCGTCTTCGTTGTCGCCCGAATAACCGATAAATCTGGTGTAGCCTTTTTCCTGCGCCCTTTGCAGACCTTCGATGCAGTCGCCCTGCTTCAAAATTTCCGCCGAACAACTGTGCAGCTGCGCGATGTCGAGATAATCGGTTTTCAAAAGTCGCAGACTCGTCTCAATCGTTTCCAGAATGCCTTTTTTCGTCCAATCGAATTTCGTAAAAGCGTCCAGTGCGCCGCATTTCGTCAGCAGATAAAAATCTTTCCGCCGATTGCCGATGGCTTTGCCGATCAACTCTTCGGAAACTTTATACGCCGCCGCCGTGTCAATCACGTTCAAACCGGCATCAAGGGCGGAATTAAGCAGTTCGTCAACTTCTTCCTGCGTCTGCTGCGAGTTGTAGCCGATTTCCGCGCCGCCGAAGCCAAGCACCGAAAATTCCATATCCGTTTTGCCGAATTTTCTCTTTTCCATAAATTTTTAAGAGTTTGCCCACGAAATACACGAAAAGCGCGAAAATAATACAAAACCTAAAGAAAGTTTTTTCTTCTTTTTTCGTATCTTTCGTGTATTTCGCGGGCAAAAATCCTATTTCTCTAATTCCTCTTCAACTTTCGTCACCAATCGCGCATCTTCCGCCGTGACATCGGGCGCGAAACGAGCCGCGACCTCGCCGTTTTTACCGATTAAAAACTTCTCGAAATTCCACAAAACTTCATTCGGCTGCGAGCGCACCGAGCCGTAACCTTTCAATTTTTCTTCCATCACGCCGTCGTTAACATCGGTTTCCGGCTTGGTTTCGGTTAGATAATGATAAAGCTGATGCTGATCGTCGCCTTTGACGGAAACTTTTGAAAACATCGGAAACTTGACGCTATAGTTCGCGTCGCAGAAATCCTTGATTTCGTCTTCGGTTCCCGGTTCTTGTCCCATAAAATTATTCGCGGGAAAACCCAAAACTTCCAAACCTTTCGCCTGATAATCGGTGTAAAGTTTCTGCAAACCGGCATATTGCGGAGTCAGACCGCATTTCGACGCGACGTTGACGACGAGTAAAACCTTATCTTTATACTCGCCCAAATTCGTCTCCGTCCCGTCAATGGTTTTCAACGGAATTTCGTAAATTTCATTTGCCATTACTGTTTCTCCTGATTTTTTTCTGCGTTTTTAAACAAAGACTTTTACGATGCGCCGTCAACCTTCGATTCAAAGCGCAAACTTATCAATTCGTTCTCTTTATCGGTAATTTGCAGCGCGTCTTCGCTGCCGTCGGTGTCGTATTGCACGGAAATTCCGATGACATTCGTGATCGTGTCGTGCATTTTTTCGGCATCGGTTTTCGAGCGATCAATACGAATAATGACAACCTCGTGCCGGTTGCCGCTTTCTTTCAGCAAAGCGTCTTCAAAATGCGCTTCCGATTGTTCTTCTTCAGTCTCGCCGTCGCCTCGGTAAACGTCGAATCGGGCGCGCCGATTGTTGTTTCTGGTCGAAAATTCTTCCAGAAATGTTTTCCAATTATTCGGTTCGATTTGTTTAATTTCACTCATAAATTACCTTTCCTTTTTCTTAAATTTTCACGACAATTTTGCCGAAATGCGAGCCGCTTTCCAGATGTTCGAGCGCGTCTTTCACTTCCGCAAATTCAAAAGTTTTATCTATTATCGGCTTAATTTGATTTTGCTCAATAAAACTATTCATTTCTTCAAAAATTCTCTTGAGCCGGTTTCAATGCCGTGAATCTTCACGTTTTTAGAAACAAACTGATAGGTATTGATCGGCGCACTCAAACCTGCCAACAAACCGATAAAACTTATTGTTCCGCTCAATTTTACCGCGCTCAATGAAAGATTCAGATTTTCGCCGCCAACAACTTCGATAACGTGGTCAACGCCTTTTCCATTCGTTAATTCAACTACTTCTTCATCCCAATTCGGAAACTTTTTATAATTAATCGTTGCAGATGCGCCTAATTCTTTAACTTTTTCGAGTTTTTCATCACTACTCGAAATAACAAACGGCTTTCCGCCGAGCGCGTGAACAAACTGTAATGCAAAAAGCGAAACACCGCCTGTTCCCTGAATTAAGACCGTTTCGCCGCGCTGAACCTGACTCCGCCGCGCAACTGCGTGCCGCGCCGTAACCGCCGCGATCGGCAATGTCGAACTTTCTTCATCAGTCAGACTTTGCGGAATTTTAACGACGGATTTTTCATCAAAAATTACAAATTCCGCCAAAACATCGTTCATCGCCGCGCCGCCGAGCGGCGAAACATATTTTTCCGGCGTTAATTCTCCGTCTAACCATTCTGGCGGAAAGATTCCCGCCACGCGGTCGCCAATCTCGACACGGGTTACATTTTCGCCAACGGCAACAACTTTGCCAACGCCGTCCGAAAACGGGATTCGCGGGGATGCAGGTTTCCAATGTTTAATTCCTTTGACAACCGGCAAATCACGGAAATTAAGCGCAGCCGCCGCTATTTTGACCAGAACTTCTTCCGCTTTCGGGTTCGGTATTGCAGCTTCGCTCAACTTCAGAGCATCAATTCCATCGCCGAGCGTCATAAATACTTTCATTATTTTTAGCTGATTTTAATGACGATCTTGCCGAAATGCGCTCCCGCTTCCATATATCTCAGCGCGTCTCCGACTTCGCCGAATTCGTAAGTTTTATCAATTACCGGCTTCAAATAAGTATGATGGCAAAAAACGCGGTTCATATCTTCAAACATCTGGCGGGAGCCGACGTAAATTCCCTGAAGCCGCGCCGACTTCATCAACAACGAAGCCGGATTGAAATCGCCTTTGCCCGATAAAACTCCGATCACCGCAATGTGTCCGCCGGTTCTGACGGCGTTCACGCTTTTTTGCATCGTTCCCGCGCCGCCGACTTCGACAACGTGGTCAACGCCGCGTTTACCCGTTAATTCAAGAACTTTTTTGTCCCAATCTTCCGTCGTTTTATAATTGATAAAATCGGTCGCGCCCAATTCTTTCGCCCGCTCTAATTTTTCGTCGGAACTCGACGTGATAATTATTCGACAGCCGAGAACGCTCGCCAATTGCAGTGCGAAAATTGAAACGCCGCCCGTGCCTTGCAGCAGAATCGTGTCGTCCGGTTTCAGATTTCCTGAACAATAAAGCGCGTGATAAGCCGTAACCGCCGCGCACGGCAGCGTCGCCGCTTCCTCGTAGGAAAAATGTTCGGGAATGCAAATCAA
>JAYVGL010000036.1:0-5855 GCA_043772175.1 Pyrinomonadaceae bacterium
AATCTCTCCAGTTGCGGAGACGATACTTGGCTTTCTTTTTCATAGCAGAAAAATTCTACTATCTATCAACTCCGCAACCTATTTATGCAACAACGCCCAAAAAAACTACGGATACGGTGAGCCGGATCGAGCAAAAAACGCTCATACCAATTGCAGACTTTAAGAAATTTATCGAAACCGGCATTCAGCAGAAATTGATTAAAATAGTCGAACAGGGAGTCAGAGAAGTTATCCTTGGACAAAACAACCTTATTATTCAAGCACCGGATGTGGTTCTACGAGACAGTGGCGGGAATGTCATCGAGAAGAGATCCTCTCACGTTTTTTCCGTCGCTCCACGGATTCTGGGAGAAAAGAACAAACTTTACGTCAGTTTCGATCCGATATTCAAGCGAAACAAATTAGACCCGGTTCAAGCACAAAACCACGATTCGTGGTCAAGGTTGAATTTGTCGGTAACCCAGCGGACGGTTGCTTTCAATGCAGTCATGAATGCCGGAGGACGGGATGATCCATGGGATGTCAAAAAAAGTAAGTATTACGGGCTGGGGATCTACTTCGAAAAATAGACCTGGGCAACACCGATCAGCGAAGCGGGCGCGGGATTGGTGAAACAGCGGATAAAGGTTCGTTCAATCGCCGAGCAAAGACCTCCGAGAGTAATTCTCATATCGAAAGCCCAACGGACTGCCGCGCTCCGCTTAAAGTACATCCGGGACCGACAAAAGGGTCAGATGTTTTGTTGTGCATTTGAGCGTTTGAATTCCGGCGCGAGTAGACTGACATCGTTTCGTTCACACCGATAGCGGTTCGGTGCGCCCCAGGTAAGCGGCGTTGTCGCTCTTGAAGATCGTTTCAAGATGACTAGGGAAGGTGACGTTGCCGAACGCATCGGTTTTCGGCGTTTCGTCGCTCATCGCCAGAACACCGCAGTAGCCTTCTCCTTTCAGCAAGGCACGGACGCAGGCGAGAAAATAGCTTTCGGCGTTAAATTCCAAAGCCTCTTCGATCACGAAACGCTGAAGCGACGAACAATCCTTGGCGTGAGCCGGACCGAACACATTCGGAATCGTGTTTTTGTGCTGTGCCGTTCCCAAAACAGCAACGCCCGCCAAGCTGCCTCGCCGAAATATCCCGTAGCAAATTGCCGCGGACGGAAAACTGCCCGGGTAGTGATGTTTGATTATCCACTTAGCGGCTAACTTGATAGGAATTTTTTCTATCTCGTGCTGATGCGGGCTGAAGAAAACCTATATTCGCAGAAATAAGGCTTTGCGCTCGCGCTAACGCTGCGTGTAATCAACTTCCATTCTTATGAAAATAATTCGGCAGGACTGCGGTAAGCCAACCGAATTTATTGGTTAGCGACGAGCAAAATCTCACGATTAGGGAACAAACAAATAAGATAGAAAAGATTCGAAAGTGTAATCTAAACTATTATTTTATTGAAAATTTGCGTGAAACGGTAGATAGCAGATAGCATTATTATCAGACGCAAAACCAGTATCAACGTAGCCGTTCAGTTGGTCAAACAATAATTAATCTCTCATTTTGGACAATCACTTCATTTATTTTTATGCTTGATTTTGATGTGGCGCACTCTTGGCATTAGTGAAACCAATTGGCGGCAAACTCCCGTTGCTGTTCAAACCAAACTGCGCTCACAATATCACGAAGCTCATTCGCTGAAGCTGCGCTCGGTATCCGTTAAAAAGCAGGTTGCTGCCTTAAGCGAACCAACTGCTCGTATTCAGCGACTCAATCAACGGATTGCCAGCCGGCAAACACAGATTACTCATCTCCAGCAGCACCTGACTGAAACCGTCAGGTGGTCCGCCGAAATCGCCCGACTCAACGCGGAAATCGCCGACCTGAAAGGAAAACTCGGACAAAACTCGCGCAATTCGAGCTTCCCGCCGTCTTCTGATTCGCCGTTCGGCAAACCGGCAACGGCGCGCGAACCGTCAGGCTGCGGGCAAGGAGCGCAAGCGGGACATATCGGAGCCGGGCATCGGCTCAAACCAATTGACCAGGTTGATCGCGTGATTGACTTGCGTCCCTCCGCCTGTTCTTTCTGCGGTTCTTTGCTCCTCGGCACGGACGAATCTCCGGCAAGGCGACGAGTCATTGAAATAACCGCCGCCGGAACGCGCGTTGACCGAATATCGCCGCCGGGCTTTACGCTGCTTAGCCTGCTGCAAGATCAATCGCGCCGAGTGGTCGAAGGAGACGCGGGGCGGAGTTTTCGGCGCAAAAGTAGTTGCCGTGATCGGATATTTAACCGGCAGACTCGGCATCTCGCATCGTGCCGCGGTGGACGCGATGCACGAACTATTCGCCGTCAAAAACAGTTTGGGAAGTATCAGTGCCGCGCAAAAAGATTGAGTCAAACGCTTGCCGAGCCGGTTGCCGCGCTGCACGAACTCGTCGAGCGAGAATTGATTTCTTTAGTTGATGAGACCTCGTGGAAAGGATGCGGACAGAAGCCGTGGCTGTGGGTCAAAGCGACCGCGCAGGCGACCGTTTTTCGGATTCTGCCGGGGCGCAGTCAGCAGGATGCCAGAGCAATGATCGGCAAGAATGAGAATGGCATTGTCACCAGCGCCCGTTATTCGGGATACGATCATCTGGTGCAACAGCATCGGCAAATTTGTTGGGCGCATATTCAACGAGACTTTCAAGCCATCGCCGAACGCGCGGGCGATTCAACTGTCATCGGTGAAGGACTGCTCAAGCAGTCAAAACAACTTTTTCGCTTGTGGAAGCAGGTTCGGGATGGAACGATGACGACCATTGAGTTTCAGAAACTGATTATGCCGATTAAAGAAAAAGTCAGCGGTTTGTTATTTGCAGGAACACTTTCAAGTCATTCGAAAACCAGAAATACCTGCTCGAAGACTCTGGAACCGGGGTTAGCACTCTGGACTTTCAGCCAAGTTAAAGGAATTGAGCCGACCAATAACCAAGCCGAGCGAGCCTTACGGCGGGCAGTCCTGTGGCGACGCAAATCTTTCGGAACGCAGAGCGAGTTGGGCAGTCGTTTTGTCGAGTGCATTTTAACGGTTGTCACGACTCTCCTGCAGCAACGCCGAAGTGTGATTGATTACTTGAAAATGGCTTGCGCGGCGAACGCAGCCGGAGAAAATCTGACCGGACTTAATCCGCCAGCCTGCTGAAATACCGTTTGCTCGGACATCAAAAGCAGTTGCTGCCAACAAAGCGGCAACTGCTTTTAGTTGAGGCGTTGATTGTGTAAATGCCGACAAAGCTTCTGAACTGTTACGAGGCGCACGACGGTAACCTAATCAGTTGTCGTTTGCAACAACCGAAATACGCTTGAGTGCCGTATTTTTATTCACGATTGGAGTTTGTCGCCGCCTGGTTGTTGGGAAAATAAAATCAAACAGATAATCCGGTAAACCGATAAGTCGTTGATCAGTAGGTAAAAAATAAAAAACTTCAGATAACAATGAAGAGTGGGATAAATCTTATGTATTTAGTTGAGGCAATAAAAAGTCAGTTAACCCATCGGACGCAATACAAATGTAAAGCGGGAGTAGGGTAAGTTTTTGCCCTACTCCCGCTTTATTTAAAGCTGTTGTCTAAATGTTTTGCCTTATTTCTGTTGAAGAAATGCGAGAAGATCGGCGGTTAGTTGCTTTTTGTGCGTGGCGAACAAGCCGTGCGGCGCACCGTCATATTCAATCAGTTCGGAATTAGCAATTCCTTGCGCCGCCGCGCGACCTGCGGCATCAATCGGGACGGTTTTATCAGAGATTCCGTGAATAATCAGCGTCGGCACTGTAAATGATTTTAAGTCGGGACGGAAATCCGTCGTCGCAAAAGATTCGGCGCAATCGAGCGTCGCTTTGAGACTCGCCTGCATCGCCGTGTTTCGAGACGCTTCCAGAAGCTCGTCGCTGACCGGGTGTGAAATCAAACCGACACCGTAGAAATCCTTAAAAAAGCCGGCAAAGAACTTGGCGCGGTCTTCTTTCATCGCTGCGGTCATCTGCTCGAATGTCGCCTGGTCGGTACCGTTCGGATTATCCTCGGTTTTGAGCATAAACGGGACGACCGATGAAATAAGCCCGACTTGCGAAACATTTTTTCCTTGATGCCGCGACATGTAACGCGCGACTTCGCCGCCGCCCATCGAAAAGCCGACGATTGCCGCATCAGTTGCGCCCGTCTTTTTGATAACCGAAGCCAAATCATCGGAGAGCGTGTCGTAATCGTAACCGCTCCACGGCTGCTCGGAACGCCCGAACCCTCGCCGGTCGTATGCGATGGCGCGAAATCCGGCATCGGCAATCGCCATTGCCTGGTCATCCCAGCTATCGGCTGACAGAGGCCAGCCGTGCAGCAGAATTACGGGACGACCCGCGCCCCAGTCTTTAACGTAAAGTTCGGTGTTGTCGCTAGTTGTAATGTATGTCATTTATTGCTCCCTGGTTCGATTGATTTTTCTTCTATTTGACAAAAATTGTTCTGCTCATTAAACCTAATCACATATTGTCAGAGTGCATTGGATAATAATAAAACTTTCTCAGATTCTAACTGTTTTTAACAAATTTCATCGCCGCGCCGTTCATACAATAGCGCAGTCCGGTCGGTTTCGGTCCGTCGTCGAAGACGTGACCTAAATGCGCGTCGCAGCGATTGCATAATACTTCGGTTCGGACTTCCGAAAGAGTTTTATCCGTTTTTTGGCGAACATTGATTTTTGCAATCGGGGCGTAAAAACTAGGCCAGCCCGTTCCCGAATCGAATTTCGTTTTGGAGCTGAAAAGCGGCAAATCGCAGCATACGCACTCGAAAGTGCCTTTCTCGTGAACGTCGTTAAGCGGGCTGGAATACTCGGCTTCGGTTCCGGCTTTGCGCGCAATTTCATATTGTTCGGCAGTCAATAGACGCTTCCATTCGGCATCTGTTTTGACTACTTTTTTGAACGGAAGTTTTTTTGATTTGCCGTCGGCGAAAACCTCGCCCGCAGTTCCGGCTATAAAAGGCAAGCCGGAGACGGCGGCAAAGGTTCCCAGCAGTATTCCTGATTTTAAAAATGCTCGTCTGTTCATTGTTTTATTTTGTCCTTTGTTGCTATTCTCCAAAACCGAATTCGGCGGAAAGGCGTTTTCGGATTCGGGCGGCGGCGGCGCACGGGTTAAATTAATTTATGTTTGAGCGAGGATAAAATACGTTTTCGTATAAATTCGTTTTCGTATAAATTCTAAGCGGCGATGATGGTCTGTTTTTTGTCAATTTTCGGGAATAGCTATTTGTATTCAAGATATTCCGAAATTAAATTCCGCCGTTTCGCCAGCTGCGCGCGACGAAGGGCTGATAAATTACGGGCGCAAAGGGTTTTATGTCCTTGACCGGCAAAGGCTCGAAGCGTCGGCTGGCGAATGTTATTCAGCCGTTCGCGCAAATTTTTAAGTTTCGTTTCAAACTCCGCAGTAAATCTCGATTCGCATCTTTTTCGGAGCGCGGCAAAATCGGCACAGCGTTCGTCAACGGGAAATGTGATAAGGTGAAAAGAAATCGTTCGGTTATGGATTTACAAAATGGCAGCACGAAATATCATCGTCGTCGGCGCGTCAGCGGGCGGATTCGAGGCGTTAAAGATACTCGTCGGCAATTTGCCAAAAGATTTTGCGGCTTCGATTTTTATCGTCTGGCATATGTCGCCGAACATTCGCGGCGTGCTGCCGCAGGTTCTCAATCGCGCCGGAACGGTTCACGCCGCGCACGCCTACGACAATGAGCCGATCCTGCCGAACCGGATTTACGTCGCGCCGCCCGACCGTCATCTGCTCGTCGAAGCGGGGCGCGTTCGCGTCACCAAAGGTCCC
>JAYVGL010000037.1:0-7037 GCA_043772175.1 Pyrinomonadaceae bacterium
GACCCGACGCTTGCGCCCGCCGGCAAACACACGCTTTTCATCTGGGGACAATATTATCCATACCAATTATCAAACGGCGAAAACTGGAAAGACATTGAAAACCGCGAAGCCGACAAACTGATTGACGTGGTAAATTCCTACGCGCCGAACGTGAAAAATTCCATTATCGAACGCTTCGTCCAATCGCCGCTCGATCTAGAACAAAGGCTTGGATTGTTGCGCGGCAACGTGATGCACGTCGAGATGGACTTCGATCAGATGTTTATGTTTCGCCCTTTGCCGGAAATGTCCGCCTACAAAACGCCAATCAAAAATCTATATTTAACCGGCGCGTCAACGCATCCGGGCGGCGGAGTTTTTGCGGCAAGCGGACACAACACGGCGCAGGTTGTTTTGAAAGATGTCAAGGGCGGTTGGTTTTAACCGAAAAACGGTGATGTCGGTATTCATAAAACACTTTTACTCGATAAATTTCTCAAAAGCTGAATCATTCGTTTTTGCGTCGCCCGAAATTCCAAATCGCTTGAAGGCGTTTAGTTTCAATCAAGGGCGTTGTTTGTAAAGCACACGAAGTTTTCGGTTTCTTCGAGCGTTTGCAGTCGCAGCCTCGAATCGGCGGAGAACAGTTGAAAATTCGTTTTGTCCATTACGAAAATTGATTTGTCTTTTGAGTGTAGTTTCTCCCTTAACTTTTCTTCGTCGCTGAGTTGTTCGGTGAAACGGTCTGCATACCATAAGAGCTGGTTGTGAAAATCGAATTTGGTGTCTTTGCCGGTGTAGAAAATGATTTTACGATTTTCCGGCACGTTCGCTTGAATGGTCGGCGACATTTTCATCATTTCTTCGGCGCGGTAGCGCGGATTCGGAAAGGCGACGATCAAAATTATCGCCAGACAAAATAAACCATAAACGACGGCGATGTTTTTTCGATTTTTGACGGCTGTCAGCCAATCGCTCAAGGGAGCGGCGGCGAGAATTGAAAAAGCCGGAAACGCCGCCAGAACGTAGCGCAGAACTTTGGCTTCAGCGAAACTGAACGGCACGATAACGAAGAAAACCCAGAGACAGAGCAGCGTCGAAGTCGAGTCTTTTTCACGGACGGCGCGTTTGGCGTGGACGGTCAGACCGATCAGCATCAGCCACACCCAAGGCTCGTAAAGTTTGACGAGCAGCCACGGATATTCGAGCAGTCCGCGCAGAAACGCGAGTAACTCAAACGGTTTGCCGGACGCGACTTTGCCGGTGATGAAGGCGAAATGTTCGTTGAGGAAGCGGTCGCCGTGCGCTTGATACTGCGGAAAATACCACGCCGCCGGAATCGCCAGAGCTAATAAAAGTCCCGCCCAAAGCTGCGGCGCACGAAACAGCGCGAAGCGTTTGGCGAAAATCAAATGAAAGAAAATCAGCGCGAGCGGAATCAAGCCGATTGCCGAGCGCGTCATCATTCCGAGCGCGGCGGCGATGCCGCAGAGAATAAAATAATTCGCGTTTTTCAAGCCTTTAACATAACAGAAAACGGCGAGCGTGAAGAAAAAAACGAACGGCACATCGGTCATCGCGTGCATCGCGTATTTCATAAAATACTGCGACAACATCAAAATCCACGCGGAAATAATCGGCAGCCAGAAGTTGCCGCTCAACTCTTTCGCCAGCAGAAAAACCAGCGTAATCGTCAACAGACCGAGCAGGGCGGACGGAAATTTGGCGGTGAAATCGCTGATGCCGAACAGGGAAAAAGACGCGGCTTCGAGCCAGATGAACAGCGGCGGATATTCAAAATTCAAATTACCGTTAAAGCGCACGTTCCACCAATCGCCGCTCGCCAGCATTCGCCTGCCTTCGTGCGCGTAAAACGCATCGTCGTAACCGCTCAAACCGCCGACGTGCAGATTGGCGAACAGCAAAAGTCCTGCCAAGACGAAAATTATCAGCAGATGAAACCGCTGACTTTCGTTGACGGCGCGGCGCAGCGACCAATCGTTAATAAACATATTCGGTGTAAGAATAAACGCCCTGCCAGCGTCCGTCTCTTTTGACGAGCTGCGATTTGAATGTGAATCTTTGCGTCAGAAGCGTGCCGAGAATACGAAACTGCGATTCGCCGGTTCCCGTTACCGTCGCTTTGTCATTTTTCGCCGCGACCTTCAAATCGGAATAGCGGAGCGAAACTCGCTCGCCGACCGTCTGCGGTTTTAAAATATCTTTTTTTGTCGCTTTGACACCGTTGGAATCTTCTTCGCGGTATTCATCCGCCATAAAATGATCGAGCGTCGCGGCATCGCTTTTGACGAAGGCGACCGATACTTTCTCCATCAGATTCTTGATTTCGGCTTCGTCGTCGAAGCTGAAAAGCGGCGTTGAAATGCTCGGAACGCTCGTGTTATCCGGCGAATTCACCGAAGTATTCGTTTTACCGCCGCGAAGCGCAAAGAAAAGTGTTGCCGCCGACAAACCGAGAATCACCAGAACGACGGTTCCGACGACCAGGGAAAAAGCCGCCCATCGAAATTTTTTCGGCGGCGCGGGTCGTTCGACAACCTGCGTCGGAACTTCAAAACTCTCGGTTTTTCGGTTGTCGGCGGTTATCAAACCCGCGCCGTCGTCCAGACAAAACCGGAAACTTTCGTCGGCGTAAACACGGCTGCAAATCGGGCAACGCTTCATACTTATTTCTTTTCCCTTTTCACAATTCCGTCAATCGTCGCCTGTGTGATCGGGTGATAACCGGAACGCGCTTTGGCGTAGATTGCGGCGGCGCGGGTTTTTCCGGCGGGCGTTTTGACGAGTTCCTCGTAAAGCGGTTTGACGAATTTGCGTCGTCCGATGGTCATCAGAAATTCTTCGAGCCGAGAATCAGCCGCCGTGTAATCGTTTTCGATTGACATCAAAAGCCATTGAAACGCGATTTCGGAGTTGCCGGTTTTGGTCAGCTTAAACGCCGCGTCCAGCTCCGCCATTCGGTCTGCGCCGATGCTTGGCGGAAGTTCGGTTAAAAAATGAATCCATTCCTGCGTCGTCCAATCTTTTGTTTGAATTCCACTTGCCGTGATGTCGTTTTTAAGCCATCTGCCTGCCTGCGCTTCGACTTTGGCGAAAGCGTCCGAGTTCGGATTCGGCGCGTTCGACGGCAGACCGGCTTGATAAATCCATTCTTCGGCATCGGCGCGATTCAGCAGTTTCGGATTTTTTTCAATCAAATTCGCTTGCAGATAATTGACGAAAGTCTCGGTTGTAATGCTTTGAAAAGCGTGGCGGTCGAAATAGCCGCGCAGGAAATTATCGAACTTCTCGCGCCCGACCGTTTCTTCCAAATGTCTCAAAAACAAAGAACCTTTTTCATACGGCACTTCGGTAAAACCGTCGTCCGGGTCGCGCCCTTTCAAATCAACGTGCAGAATTTCGTCCCGCGTCTCGAACGACGCGAGATTGCGGTCGAGAATCTGCCGACCGAGCATCGTCTCCATTTCGCGGCGCGGTTTGCCGTAAAGCGATTCGATGATGCGGCGTTCGATATACGTCGTCGTCCCTTCGTTCAGCCAGAAATCGCTCCACGTCGCGTTCGTGATTAAATTGCCCGACCACGAATGCGCCAGTTCGTGCGCGACCAGGGAAACAAGGGATTTGTCGCCCGCCAGAATCGTCGGCGTGGCGAAAGTGAGCATCGGATTTTCCATTCCGCCGAACGGGAAGGACGGCGGCAGAACCAGCAAATCGTAGCGTCCCCAGCGATACGCGCCGTAGAGATTCTCCGCCGCTTCGACCATTTTTTCCGTGTCGCCGAGTTCAAACGCCGATTTTTCGAGCATCGCCGGTTCGGAGTAAACGCCCGTTCTTTTCCCCAAAGATTGAAATTTAATGTCACCGACGGCAATCGCAATCAAGTAAGACGGAATCGGGTGCGTCATTTTGAATCGGTAATCGCCGCCTCTCTCGGAAGTCTGCGAATTTCCCTCCGCGCTCATCACGGCGAGCAGGTTTTTCAGCGTTCTGACGTGCGCCGTGTAAGTTACTCGAACCTGCGGTGAATCCTGAATCGGAATAAACGAACGAGCGTGAATCGCCTGCGCCTGTGAAAACATATACGGCGCGGTTTTCCCAGCGGTTTGCTCCGGCGCGAGCCACTGCAAACCCGAAGCCTGCGGACTCGTCTGATAGTAAACGCGGACGAATTTCGCCTCTAGCGGCGTTTGGACGGTCAAAGGCGAACCGAGAAATTTGTCCGCCGCGCCGAGCTTGAAGGTAGTTTTTTTGAATGTCTTCCCGTCAATCGAAGTTTCGGCTTTTTCGATTTTCAAATCCCGCGTGTCGAGAATCAGCGGCGCGGTTTTGTCGGCAGAATTCCGCACGACGCTCAAAGTCGCCGAACCTTGCAGGATTTTTTTGTCAAACAAAACAACCCAATCAAGATCAACATTAGTAACTCGAATCTTTTGCGGGTTCGCGTAAGAATGAACGTCATCGGCGAAGGTCGGCGTGATATTTGACTTCTGAGCCTCGGCAATGTTCGCCGACATCACGCCGATTATCAGCGCGATTGTGAAAAGAAAAATCAGTTTCTTAAGTTTTGTCATTTATGTATTTTGTTTCAGCCGAAACCCTCGAAGGCTCGGCAGTTCCGCTAGGAACGAAATGTTTGTAGATTCAGATTTCCGAAAACCGGCGAGTTCCGTAGGAACGGCACAAAATTATGCCGTTCCTACGGAACTCGAAATTCTTTTCGATTCTGAATTCTACAAACATTTCGCTCCTACGAAGCTATTTTCGGTTTTTCAAACAAATGCCTGCCGGAATATCTCGTTATTTGCTAAGAATACGCGACGAACCGGCAAAAATAAAAATCCTGTCGACTTTTATCACACAGGATTTTTAGGATGCTTTAAACTTGAATTCGTTTGGATTACTTGACGCGCTTGATCGGAAATTCCTTGCCGTCGGCGCGATAGAAAGTTCCGGTGTCGTAACTTTCGTCGTCGAACGCGAACGAATTGGCTTTGCCGGTTTTCGGGTCGGACGCGAAAATATATTTGTCGTTGGCGCGGTCTTGGAAAAAGAAAATTTCCGTTCCCGTGCCTTGCTTCCATTTAACTTCAAACGCCATTTTGATCGGTTTGACCGTGCAGGTCGTCTCGCCGATTTGATATTTACCTTCAAATTCGCCCGTGCCGATTTTGTCGTTCGCCGCCGACTTATTGTATTCCTTGTAAATTTCCCTCAGCGTAAAGTCGCCGTAGTTGATGTCGAAAATTTTCCACGCGCCGTTCTCTCTGACAAGCGAATATGTAAACTTTTCCTTTTCCTTGAAGTTCTCGAAAGTAACGACGACTTCGGCTTGGTCGCCGGTGATTTTCGGCGGATTGACGACGAAATTTTTGATGTCCGTATCCTGCGCCGAATACAGCGGATCGGCTTCGAGCGCACCGATGCCGTCGCGCGGTTCGTTCGCTTCCTTCCAAATCGTATCGGCGAGACTTTTAGCGAAATACTTATCTACCGAAGTTCGACTTTTCTTTTGAAAAAACGGGCTTTTGTCCGCGTCGTGCTGTTTGTATAAATCTTTGACGAGCGCGTCGGGCGCAATCTTCGCCGTTTGGTCTTCGACGGCGGGAGTCGGCGCGGACGTTGTCGCCTCTGCCGCTGAATTGGAAATGTTTGACGAATTAGCGTTCACCGTTTCCACCGGCGTTCGCGCTGCCGAGGAACAGGCGACGGACGAAATCAGAGCCGTCGTCAGCAGGAGACAATTGGTTATTTTCATATTTAAGTTTTTTAGTTTAGAAAAATAGACCGTCGTTGATTGACGAATCAGTTTTTTGCATCTTACGCTAATTTCGCAATTTATTAAACCGAAAATATATCGGACGAAAGACGGCGGCAGATGAAAAATCGTAATTCGCCGCATCAGCAATAAAAACACCTTTGGTTTGCGATGAATTTCCGGCGAATGTTAGTATAAGTTCTTTGCATCAACAATCATTTATGGAATTAGCTGTCGAGAAATACAAAGTCGAAAACGAGCCTTATTACTTGCCCGTCGGACGCGAAGTTGAACTTTTTCAAGCTGCTTACGGCGCAAAATTGCCCGTGATGCTGAAAGGTCCGACCGGCTGCGGCAAAACGCGCTTCGTCGAATATATGGCGCACAAACTGAATCGCCCTTTAATCACGGTTGCCTGCCACGAAGATTTGTCTTCGACCGATTTGGTCGGGCGGTTTCTGCTTGAAGGCGACGAAACCGTCTGGCACGACGGACCTTTGACGAAAGCCGTTCGGACAGGCGCGATTTGCTATCTCGACGAAGTGGTCGAAGCGCGCAAAGATACGGTTGTCATCATTCACCCGCTGACGGATGACCGCCGCCGTCTGCCGATTGAAAAACGCGGCACGGTCGTAGATGCGCCGCCGGAATTTATGCTCGTCGTTTCATATAATCCGGGTTATCAATCAATTTTAAAGGATTTGAAACAGTCCACGCGGCAAAGATTCGTGGCGATGGAATTCGATTATCCGAACGCCGAAAGCGAAACGGAAATCGTTGTCAAAGAAGGCGGCGTTGACGAACCGATGGCGCGTGATTTAGTCACTATCGGGCGCAAAATCCGCAATCTGCGCGGACACGGACTCGAAGAAGGCGTTTCGACTCGCCTGCTGATTTACGCCGCGCAAATGATTGCCAAAGGCATCGCTCCGATTGACGCGGCGGAAGTCGCGCTCGTCTCGCCGATCACCGACGACCGCGAATTGCAGCGCAGCATCCGCGAAATCGTGACGACGATTATTTAAGCAACGCTCGAAACCGGCTTTATGATTTTAAGGCTGATTTGACACGGTAAATTATAGGAATCAAAATAATCCAAAACAGGGAAGAAAATTTATGCACAACACAAAAAACGATTTGTCGAGAGGTTCACGAGAAGAAGTTATCGAACACTTAAACGCGCGTTTGGCTGACGCGATTGATTTGAAAACGCAAGCCAAACAAGCGCACTGGAACGTCAAAGGTCCGCATTTTATCGGTTTGCACGAGCTTTTCGATCAGG
>JAYVGL010000038.1:0-19628 GCA_043772175.1 Pyrinomonadaceae bacterium
CTGTGAAGGATTGCTCGAAACGAGCGAAGCCAAGATTCGGATTTGCGCGATTCGGCTAATTCTGCGGAGAATTGCTTAACTGCAAACAGGTTCTATAGCAAAAAATATCGCGGGCGCGGCGCGTCGTCCAGGCATCCGCCGCAAACGGCTTCGACGCATCGCGGTAAATCTCGATGTGACCGAGCAGTTTCAATGTCAAATCAACTACCGAAGCAGTGCCGAGTGCCGAGTGCTGAGTGATGCACTGCTCCGTCTCTAATCCTGAGTCCTGAATTTTGAATCCCGAATCCCGAACCAGAGAACGCAGATCGAGCGGCAGTTTCTCGACAATTTCCAAGTCGGAAAAAAGCGTCGGGTGGCGCGTTATCTCTTCGCGCAGCCAGTATTCGTAATCGAAGCGCGTCGCCAGATCGAGGGCGCGCTGCGCGGGCGCGAACATTTCCCTGCGTCTGCCGACGGCGAGCAAAGCACCGGCGAGCGTGATCGCCGCCGACGCTTCGTAATAATAAAGACTTTGCGCGTGGAAGAAGGCGAGCAGTTCTTCAAGTTCGGGAATGATCTCTTCGTATTTCTTTTGCTCGAATTTGACGCGGCACAAATTTAGTTTGACCGTGTGCCAGCCGATTTCGTTCTTTTTTTCGGCGCGAATTTCGAGCAGATTTTCGAGCAGCGCGGCGGCGGTTACGGTGTCGCCGCGCACAAGGGCGAGCGTGGCGCGTTCTTCTTCAAACTCGCGTTCCGTCGGATCAATGCCGTTTTCTTCGTAATCATTCCGCGCCCGCTCGTAGTATTCGGCGGCGTGCGCGAAATCGCGCTTTTCGCGGTAGAAGTTCGCGTAACACTCAAAGATTTCGCCGCGCAGATGTTTCAGATTATAAATCTGGCAGAGTTCCAACGATTTTTCGAGATGCTTTTCCGTTTCGGCAAATTCGCCGCGGTAAAGATGCAGACGCGCCACATTTAAATGTCCGATGGCTTCCTGCGGCAGCTGCGCCGAGGCGTTTTGATCGCTGCGAAAAATTCGCTTCAGCCAGCGCAGAGCTTCGCCGAAATCGCCGCGCAAACCCGACGGCAGCGCGAGATTATGCGTGACGATTCGCGCAAATCGCTCGTTGGAATTTACATCGGCAAGTTCCAAAGCCTGCCGAAAATGCCGTTCGGCGGTCGTCCATTCGCCGATGCCGATTAAACACAGCCCGCGTGTGTTTTCGCATTTCATCCGCACTTCGGAATCTTCGGCGACGAGTTTTTCGGCGCGTTCGATGAGTGTTAACGCTTCACTGCAATCGCCTTTGCGCCGCGCGATGCTCGCTAAAGGATGCAGCGCGTCGCCCTGCGCTTCCGCCCTGGTTCATTTCCCCTTCGAGCATTTTGACGGCGCGCTGCAAAAGCGCGGTCGCCTTGTCGGTTTCGCCTTGAATTCGCGCCGCTTCCGCCGTGTAAATCAGAGCGCGTGGATATTCGTCTAAAATCTCTTTCGGAATGCGCTCGGCGAAGGTTTTCAGTGCCGCAATGCCGCCGATAATCAGCCATTCTTCGCCGCGCAGCGCAATCGTTTCGGCGGCGCGGGCGAAGTCTTCGGCTTCGAGTAAGTAAGGCAGTGCGTTTTCCCAGAGTTGTTTAGCGAGAAAGAATTCGGCGATGCGGATGCGTTCGCGGGCGAGTTCGGCTTGTCCTTTTTCGGAGCGGAAACGGCGCAGCAGAAAATCCCGAAACAACGGATGCAGACGATATTCCTCGCCGCTGTTCCGTTCGCCGGCAATCGTCATAAAAACATTTTTCTTGACGAGTTCGGGCAGCACCGCGCCGCACCGCATATCGGTAAACAACGCGCTGCAAACCTCTAACGGAAGCGAATCGAGCAGGGATAAATGCAGTAGCAAATCTCGCGTCGCGTCGTCTTCGCGGGCGAAAACTTCTTCAGCGAAATAATCGAAAATATCCTTTTCCGACTGCTTCAACATTTCCTGCAAATCGGGTTTTTCGGCGGCGGTCGAATTGTGAATCTGATTTTCGGTGATCTGCCGGATAAGCTGCAAAGCCGTGATCCAGCCGTGCGTTCGGGCGCGATATTCGGCGATTTCGACGGGTTTCAGTTCGAGATTAAGCGTCGTGCGAAAGAGTTCGCTGACTTCATCGTCGGTGAACAGCAAATCTTCGCGGCTGATGATTAACGCCGAAGATTGCGTGCGGCGGCGCGTAATTGCCAGCGGCGGCAAATCGCGTGTCGTAATGATTAAATGCAGAATGTCGGACGAATACTGCAAAAGTCGGTCAACCAGACGATGCACAATCGTCTCCTGCCCGATGTGGTGATAATCGTCGAGAATCAGTATGAACGGCTGTTCGATGCTTTCGAGAATTTCGTTAAGGAGCAAATCAACGGCGCGTTCCGGGTGAGCGAGCAAATCGTCGGTCGCTTCATTTAAGCAAGACAAAAGCGTGTCGCCGAAATCGGGCGCAAATTTTTTTAGTCCCGTGACAAACGTAACCGAGAAAAACCAGCGGGTCAGCGTCCGTGTGGTCGAGTTGATACCAGACCGTTTTCCGCGTCTGACGGCGAATAAATTCCGCGACGAGCGTCGTTTTGCCGCAGCCCGCGTCCGCCGTCACGAGCGTTACCGGGGCTTTGAGATTCGCCTGCAATTTATCGGTCAAACGCGGACGCGCCAAAATCTCCGGCACTTGACGCGGCGGCAGCAGTTTGGTTCGCAGAAAAAAACTCGGTCGGTTCATCGAAGCGGTAACGAAATTTCGGTCTGTTTGATTATAGCGATTCGATGAAACCAGTCCAATCGAGCAGGGAGAGGAGCCGCGCCTTTGCGATATTTTGTGTCCCGTTTAGAATTCAGACTTCCGTTTGCCGCGTTTAGCGCGTTTCACCGACGGAAATGCGCTGAAGAATGAATTCTAAACGAGAGACAAAATATCGCAAAACTTTTCGGCGATCAGCTAATTTTCCGAAAGAGATTTTTTTTCGGTGATTTCTTTCAGTTTCGGGATTTTTCCGTAAGCCGTCTGATGCGCGGCGCGGGCGATTTTCGGCGCGAGTTTGTGGTTTCGGAAAAGCCGAATCGTTTCGTCAACCGAGAAAGCCAGCGATTTTTCTTCAACGACATCCAGAATTTGTTTTGAGCGCAGCCGCCAAACCGCCAGCGGCGGCAGAGTGCGGGCGATCAAAAGCACTTTCACGCGCGGCGACAGCGACGGCACGAAAGCGTGGAAAAAATCGGCGAACCACGCGGCATCAAACACCGAATGCAAATCGTCGAGAATGATTTAAAGCGGTTCTTTTTCGGCGGCTTCGACGAATTTAGCGGCGATTTGTTCGCTCTGCGCGGCGACTTCCCGACCATCGAATTTGATCGAACTGTCGGATCGGTCGAGACTTCCCAAAAGGTAGCTGGCGAAAATCTTCCAATCGCCGTCCGCCGTTTCGACTTTATAGCGGCAGATTTTCGCGCCGTTCGCTTCGGCGTATTGCGCCGCTAAAACGCTTTCGCCCGTCCCGGCGCGTCCGGTGATAATCGTCGCCGAAAACTGCGCCAGCGATTTTTGCAGATGTTCGCTCAATCGCGGGCGGTTTATTTCAGAGGTCAGCGGCGGCGCGCGAAAATTGTCGGTGAAAAGTTTAACGGCTTCGTTTTTCGCCGGTAAATTTATGGCGGCAAACGACGACTCGAACCCGTGATATTCGGGCGCGTCGTAACTTTCCGTCTGTTCGTAAAATGCAAAGTTCATCCCACTGTTAATTTAAAACACGCCGCTTGAGCGAAACTTGAGAAATTATCTTAAAATGTTTTTGCGCCCGTCAGCAGCGCGTTATAAAACAGCGGCGGCTTCGGGCGTTCTTCCAAAACAATTATGCGGCTTCGAGGACTACAACATTTCGATCTGTCGGTGCGCGGCAAATTATTTTTGATTTTGATGATGTCGGCGGTGGTTTCGTCGTGCGCCGTGCCGGACGAAAACGAACCGTATTTCGGCAAAACCGTGCCGCCGAATGAAAACGTAATGCGCTACGTTTCCGGTCCCGAACCCGAATCGCTCGACCCGCAAATCGGAACGGTGCAGGTCGAGCAAAGAATCTACCTCGCGCTTTATGAAGGTTTGGTCGAATATGATCCGCAGACTTTAGAACCGATCCCGGCGATTGCCGAGCGTTGGGAGTCGAACGCCGATTCGACCGAATTCACGTTTTATCTGCGGAAAAACGCCGAATGGTCAAACGGCGAACCGATTACGGCGCACGATTTCGTTTACACGATGCGGCGCGGACTGTCGCCCGAACTCGCTTCACGCGGCGCGGGTCAGGCTTTTTACATCGCCAACGCGAAGGCGTTTAACGAAGCGGCGGTTTTCGTGCAGAATCCTGCCGACGGCGTTTTTTTAACGGACGCGGCGGCGAGCGTTCCGACGCGACTGACTTTGCCGGGCAGCGAAAAGAAACGCGCTGCGCTGTTGGAGAAAAACCCGAAACTCGCGGCGGAAGTGGCGGGCAAAACATTCGTTCCCGTTCGCGCCGAAGATTTAGGTGTGGAAGCGGCGGACGATTTCACGGTAAAAATTTCGCTGGCGCAATCCGTGCCGTTTTTCGTCAAAATTCTGCCGTATAATCTGTTCCGCTTCGTGCCGCAGAAAGCGATTGAGCGGTTCGGGAAAAAATGGACGCTCGCTGAAAATATCGTCACGAGCGGCGCGTTCAAATTAAAAGAATGGTCGCCATATGACCAAATCGTCGTCGAGAAAAACCAAAATTACTGGGACGCGGCGAACGTCAAACTCGAACGAATCGAATTTTATCCGGTCGAAGAACAGGGAACGATGATGAATCTTTATAAAGCGGGCTATATTGACGCGACTTACAATCATTCCGTGCCGCGCGGCTGGCTGTTTTCGATAGAGAAAAAGAAAGATTACCAGGACGCGCTTGAAGCCGCCATCGAGTATTACATTATCAATACGACCAAGCCGCCGATGGACGACGTGCGCGTTCGCAAAGCGTTTGCGATGGCGATTGACAAACCGCTTTTGACGGTTCTGCGCCGCAACGCAAAATCTTCCTCGACGCTGATTCCGACGAACATTTTCAGAGATTATCCGACCGCCCAGACGACCGATTTCAATCCCGAAGCCGCCAAAAAGTTGTTAGCCGAAGCCGGTTACAAAGACGAAGCGGGCAATTATGACGCATCAAAATTTCCGCTGGCGGATGTAGCGATCTCCTACAACACGAGCGACGGCAATAAATTTTTCGCCGAAATCGTGCAGTCGCAGTGGAAACAAAATCTCGGCTTGACCGTGCCGCTGAAGAGTATGGAAACCAAAACTTTTTTCAGCACGATTGCCAAACTCGAATATCAAGGTTTCGCCCGTTTCGGTTACGTCGCCGATTACGTTGACCCGTATAATTTTCTGAGCCTTTTCGCGGCGGACGGCGGCGACAACGGCACGGGCTGGAAGAATGAAAAATACGCTGCACTACTGGACGAAGCCAACCGCACGCTCGACAATACGAAACGTCTGCGAACGCTCGCCGATGCCGAAAGTCTGCTGTTGAGCGAACAGCCGATTATTCCCTTAACGACGAGTTCGACCAACTGGCTGAAAAAACCCTACGTCAAAGGAATGTATCCGAACGCGCTGACGATGCATCCTTGGAAATTCGTTTACATCGAACGCGACGAAGCGAAATGGTGAACTTGTCATAACCGTTTGCGTTAATGAATGATTGAACGTCGGTAACCGAAATTCCTTCGACAAATAAGACCGCTAACGGTTCTGGACAATTAAAAAACCGCTGACAACAAAGTCAGCGGTTTTCGATGAAAATTGTTTTATTCGTTTATTGAATCGCCAGATTGCTTGATCTAACCATCGCCTGCGCGAGTTCGAGTCGCGTCAGCGGACGATTCGGCGCAAATTTATTGTTGTCCAGTTGTAAGAATCCTTTTTGCAAGGCGATGGCGACGAAGCCGCGATACTCCGACGGAATTTGAATATAGTCGTTGACGGTCGGCGACAAAATCGCGGTGCTTGCCACTGACTGCAAACCTGCCGCTTTGACCAGCGCGACCGCCGCGACGATTCGCGCCGCCGCGTTGTCGGGATAAAACGCGCCGCTGTTCGCCGCGTCATAGAAAAGTTTGCCGTTCGGCGATTTCTGAACGCTTTCGACCGCCGCCCGCGTCGTTAAATCGGCGGCATCGGCGAACAAATTCGGTTGCGCCAGATACTGCGGAACGCGCCCGCCGCGCACCAACGCCGCCGCCAAATCAAACCGCGATACCACCGTATTCGGACTGAACCGGTTGCCGTTCGGCAGCATCAGGTATGATCGCAGACTGTCTTTGACGATTGACTGCATTTCCGGCGAAAGCGTCGAGACATCGCTCAGATTCGCGTATTCCACGCGCGTCGTCTCGACCGCGCCGAAGAAATTCTGCGCCGTTCCGATACCGGCGGTTTGATTGACCGACGTGCGCCAAATTCCCGATGCGCCGCCGCCAATCGTCGCGTCTTCGCGCTTGCCGGTTAATCTGGGCGCGTTCAAATAATTCGACTCGCCGCGCAGATTGCCGCTCGCATCGAAAACTTTCAAAGCCAAATCATTCAAGCTGAACAGATCGCCCCACGCGATGTGAACGCCGATTTGCACCGTGTCGGACGGCAGGTTGAAGTTCGTTTCGACGCTCGAACCGGTGTTGACCGTGCCTGAGAAATTCTGCGTCGTCGCCGTCGTAAACTTAATCGCCCGTCTCTCTAAAACTGTGCGGAAACCGCCCATCTTTCGCGCCGGAAACGCCGCTTCCAAAACCGCCGCGTGGACGTTCAGCATTCCCGCGCCGACTTCGTGCCGAAAATACGGCGGCAAAGGCGTGGCGGGTTTTTGCAGAATTCTTTTGATCTGCGCGGCTGATAGATTCGGATTCGTCTCCAGCATCAGCGCGATTGCGCCCGCGACCTGCGGCGCGGAAAACGAAGTTCCGCTCGCCGTCGTATAATACGGCAACTCGCCCGCCGTCAGCCGCGTCGTGTCCAATCCGGTCGCCACGCCGAGAACGCCCATTTGTAAAGTCAAACCGCGCAAACCGACGATATTTACGCCCGGCGTAACCAGCGACGGACTGAACTGCCGGCTGCCGAACACGCCGCGTGACGAAAAGCTCGCCAACTTTCCTTTTTCGTCGGTCGTGCCGACGCTGACCACCCACGGCGCGGCGGCATACGGATTCAATGTTCCGCTGCCTGCGCCCGAATTGCCCGCTGAAAATACGACGCTGATGCCGTTCTCCGTCAACATCTTTGTCGCCACGTTGACGGGATCGTTGTCGTCGAAAATCGTGTTCGCCGAGAAACTGCAATTGACGACGCGCACGTTATAGTTCGCTCCCCGGTCTAATAAGTAATCGAAACCCGAAAGAACATACGTCAAATTCAAATCGCCCGCACTCAAACCCAAAATCTTCGCGCCCGGCGCAACGCCGTTATATCTGCCGCCCGAAGCGATACCGCTGGCGGCGATGACACCGGCGACGAAAGTTCCGTGTCCGTTAACCAAGTCGGTGTTCGGCACGTTTTCAACCGGAATCGGGTTAGTGAAGCCGATTCCCGCGCTCTGCGTATCGTTCAGGCGGACGTTCTGCACAACACGGTTTGCCAGATCGTTATGCAAACCGTTCACGCCCGTATCAAGCACGGCGACCGTGACGTTGTTGCCCGAAACCGGCATTCCGTAGTTTTTCGTCTGCAAATCGCGGTCAACCGGAACGCGGGCGATGCCGGTTTGATTCAGAAACGCATCGGAATTAAGGTTTAAAGTGCGGTTGCCATAAATCGAGCGGACGTTTGAAATATGTGAAACGGCAGCCAATTGATTGCGCGTTGCGCTGACGGCGATGAATGGCAGCCGTCGAAACGGCGTTCCGCCCGTAATTCCGAGACTCTGCAACTGCGCTAAGTCGGCGGCAGTCGGATAACGGTGAAAAACCAAAATCGCGTTGACATTGCTGTCGTCGGTCATTTGGTTGAGTTTGACGGCGAGTTCCGGGTCAACGCTCTGCAAGCCGCTCGACTGGTTCTGCACTTGATCCGCGCCTGTTAAAGTAATTCCGTCCGCGCCCGTCAACGTGATTCCATCTGCGCCCGTCAGCGTGATGCCGTTCAGTCGGGAGATGAAAATTCCGGCTGAAACTGAATTAAACCCGAACACCAAAATCAGCAGAACGCCGATGATGTTTCGCCAAAGCTGACTGCGTTTTGCTGTTTCCACCGAATTTTTCATAAATTAAGATTACGAATTTGATAGACAACTTACGAAATCTCGACGATAAAAACAAGGGGAAAAGTGTTGTGTGCGTTGCGCCTCAAGTTTTGCTCAACCAGCCGGACAGTCGTTCACAATTGGATTTTATCTTTGATTTACGAGTTTATTTGAAGTAGATTTCTGTTGCCGGAAATCCTGGTTTCGAGATGAGAGAATTGACGCTTTATTACAATTACGGGCGACAAGTTTGACGGCAAAAGCCGCCGATGATTTTCGCCAGCCGACTTTGAGCGGCGGCGCAAATCAAAACGTGCCTCAGTCTTTTTCTTCTAAAAGCCGCAGCCAGTTTTCAATCTCTCGCGCTTCATCAGCGGATAGTTTTTGTTCGCCAAAACGGACGCGATGATATTTTTCGGTGATTTTTACGGCTTCGGGCAGACCGAGCGCGAACGCGAATTCGAGCGGCGTTTGATGCGGTGCGCGGGTTACGCCTTTGTTCGCCAGAATCGTCTGCATTCGCTCGTAGAATTCGATGATCGTCGCTTCGTTCGTCCGCTTTGCCCAATCGTAAATCTTTCGCCAGAGGCGCAGTTTTTTGATTTTCCGGTAAAGCCAGATCATCAAAACGATTCCGACCGCCGCCGCGACAAAATAGCCGATGCCGTAAGCGATTGCCGCCGCGCTCGACTGCAAGCCTTGATCGCCGCGCACGTTTTTCCACCATTCGGAAATTCGCGCCCGAAAACCGTTCAGCCAGATCGTCGCCGACGATTGATATTCGCTAAAACCGTTTCTGAACGAGCGCACCAGCGAACGCTGTTCCTGATTGTCGTAACTAACGAAATACTGAATCCAAAAAGTTTCCAGGGCTTCGAGATATTTGTTGAATTTGCCGACGATGCCCGTCGAAGCCGCGCCGTTTTCGTCCTGCCTCGCAAACGGTGTCGGATCGAACGGAATCCAAACGTCTTCCTGCGGAAAATAAACCTCCGTCCACGAATGCGCGTCTTTTTGTTTGATAACGAAAACGTCCGCCGTGTCGTTATATTCGCCCTGTTGAAAGCCGTTCACGATGCGCGTCGCAATGCCCTGCGTGCGGAGCATTACCGCCATCGCCGACGCAAAATACTCGCAATGACCTTCGCGGATGTTGAATAAAAAGTCCGCCAGCGGTTCGTCGCCTGCGGCGCGCATTTGCAGTGAATAGCCGAACTGCGTCTGCAGATACCGCTCGACGGCTTTGGCTTTCTCGTAACGGTTCGACGATTTAGCGGTGATTTCTTCGGTCAATTTGGCGATACGCCCGTCCATCTTATCGGGCAACTGCAAATATCGTTCGTCCTTTTCCTGGTAATCGGCGTTGTCCGATTTTAACTGCGCGGCGTTCGGCAGAGTCGTGTCCGAATAAACTTTGTAACTGAGCCGGTCGTAATCGTTGCGCTGAAACAGCACCGCGTCGTCCGAATCTTTTCGGAGATATTTAAAATTTCCCTGCACGGCGACCGGACGCGAAACGGTAAACAGAGCGGGCGTGTCGAACGGTTCGAGATAAATCGTCTGCACCGTCAAATCGTCTTTCCCGGAAGCGTAATCGAGCAGAAAAAAATCTCGCTCTTCTTTGTAAATCGGCTGGCTGTATTCGATTTTCGATTTGCTCCAACGCTTGTTGTCGAAATTATCGAGGGCGACACCGCGCCATTTCAACGCCGCCGCAGTTTTATTTTCCGCGCCTTCGAGTCGCGCCCGCATCACTATTTGATCGCTTTGCAAAAGCCGTCCGATTTCGCCCAAATTTACCGAATCGGAAAATCCGGTCAGATTGGAAAGCGCGTTTGAGTTGCTTCCGAGACCCGATCCGCCGCCGCGCGGCAAAGCGAAAAACAGAGGCGTGCCGCAGGCGACGATCAAAAAAAGCAGAGCCGTCGCCGTCAGAGCGAACCGCGCCGGCGAAGTTTTGAAATTGCCGGAATAAGTTTTTTCGACGGGTTTATGGTGCGTGTTTTTGGCGATTGTCCGCGAAGTTTTTTTGATCTCGAATAAAACAATCGCCCCGACGGTCGCCAGCAGATATAAAATCAAAGCCGCCAGATAAAGCGGGCTGATGCTCAAACCGGCTGCCAGAAGAACTTCAAAAAACGTCATTAAATACAGAAATAGCCAATCGCGGTCAGCCTTTTTCTGCAAAAGCTTGATGGCGGCGAGGATCAGAATCATCCGCGCCAGCATTCCGACGACGGCGGCTCCGCCTTCCGACACGCCGAACAATTTATAATGCCAGCCGGCGTAGAAGAGCGGCACGATGATGAAGATCGCCGCCGTTCCCAGCCGCTCGGAAAGCTGCCGCCGCGAATTTTCCAAAAACCACGCGGCGATGAAAACCGCCGCAAATAACGCAGTCGCCAACGCGCCGGCACCGCCCGCCACGAACAACGCCAAAAAGCCGCACAAGACGACGGCGTAAGAATTAAGTTTGAAAAATCGGTCGAAATTCATCGGATTCGGGAAAAGCGTCGGCAAATTTGATTATAGCGACGGGCTTAACTGTTGTCCAAATTTTTTTTTGCCGCGAAGCGGCGCATCAGGCGCGGTTTTCGAGCAGCTTGAAAATCGCCGCCGCCGCCTTTCCCGACGCGCCGCCGTGTCCGAGAGTGTCGGTTACGTCTTTTAATCTGCCGCGCATCGCCGCGTTTACAGGCGGTTCCAATAATCGGAAAAGTTCGATACTCAAGGTTTCGGGCGTGAAGTCGTCCTGAATCAATTCTTTCGCCAATCTTTCCTGCGCGATTAAATTTATCAGCCCGAAATGTTCGACCGTAATCAGCGGGCGCAAAAGTTTGTAGTTAAGGGCGGAGGTTTTATAAACAATTGCCATCGGCGTTCCCAGAATCGCCGTTTCCAGAGTCGCCGTGCCGCTCGCCACCGCCGCAACATCCGACGCGAAAACGGCTTCCCGCGTGGCACTGCGGACGACGGTCAGATTTTTCGGACAGGCGCGGGCGAGGCTTTTCGCCGCTTCGACTTCCGCCGCACGGCGCGTCGGCGCGAGCGCGGTGACGAACTGCAAATCACGATTTTTCGCCTCCATCAGCGCGGCGGTTTCGAGCAGCGGCGGCAGAATTTTGACGATTTCTTTGTGGCGGCTGCCCGCTAATAAGGAAACAATCGGCTTGTCCGCATTCAAATTGTGAACGGCGCAAAACTCCGCTTTCGTCATCTCCGAATGCACTTCTTTCGCCAGCGGATTGCCGACATATTCGACGTGCGAAATGCCCTGCTTCAAATACCAATCCTTTTCAAACGGCAGAATTGCCAACAGCAGATCAACCGAGTTTCTTATCGTTTTCGAGCGATATTTGCGCCACGCCCAAAGCTGCGGCGAGATGTAATAAACGATTTTCAAGCCGTGCTTGTGCAGCGATTTAGCGAGCTTCAGATTGAAATCGGGGAAATCCACCAGAATCACCGCGTCGGGTTTCCGTTCGATTGCCGCTGTTTTGAGCGTCTGAAAAGTTTTCCAGAACATCGGCAGAGCGCGGGCGATTTCCGGCAAACCGACAATCGCCAAATGATCGGCGTTAATAACGGTTTCCACGCCCGCTTCGCGCATTTTTTCGCCCGTCGCTCCGAAAAAATCCCAATCGGCGACGGGCGACTGTTCGCGCAGCGCGTGGACGAGCTTCGCCGCGTGCGCGTCGCCGGAAGACTCGCCCGCGACCAGCATTATTTTGTAAAGTTTAGGATTCAGGGTTTAAGATTCAGGATTCAAGATTCAGGATTCAAAATTAGAAACAAAATTTTAAAACTTGAATCCTGAACCTTAAATCTTGAATCCTAAATCTTACTTCGTCAAGTCCAACCGATTCGCGCTTTCGGCGCATCAAAGCAGACGTTTTCAGATTAAACACAATAATTAAAATTGACAGTTGCTTGCCAGACGCATTTATAACATTTAAAATGCAGTGTTTTGTGCCTTTCGACAAAATGTTTATTTTAAGCAGCCTGATTTTCAGTTTCCGATTTTATATTCAGACAGGATTTTTTGGAGGAGTTTGTGAAATTTCACGTTTTATTTTTTCTAGCAGTCATCGTTTTATCAAGCAGTTTCGACACGGTTTCGGCGCAGGTCAACAGCCTCGCGCAGTCGCAGATTGATTCGATCATCGGACAGGTAACCAGCACGAGCGCGGTTTCCGAGACGTTCGCGGGCGGCATCAGCGGCGACGGACGACTGATCGTGTTCGAGTCAACCGGCGACCTCGCCACCGAAAATCCGCGCAACGCCGACGGCAACCGCGAGATTTTCATTTTCGATTACGCTCAACGCCGCATCTTTCAGATCACCGACACGAAAAGTCTTCGGAACGACACAGCCGCTGCTTATGTGGCGAGCAACACCAAAGTTTTAATCACCAATCAGCGTCCGGTCATCAGCAACGACGGACGTTGGATCGCTTTCGGCTCGAATGCGACGACCTCGACTCCGACGACTCCGAACGCGACCAATCCGGGCAGTTTTGATGCCGAAGCGTTCAATCCGATGGGGACGAACACGACTCCGCCGAATCCTTTGCTGGCTGACGGCAATACGGAAATGTGGCTGTATCAAGTTCCCGCAGTCGCGGCGGCAAATCTCTCGACGGGCGAGGAAATCGCCGTTACCGATTTGAGCGGCGGAGCGTTGACGCGAGTTACCAACACTTTGCCGAGCCGTCTGCCGTTCGCCGGTTCCAGCACCAATCAGCCAATTATCGGCGATGACAACCGCGATGCCAGCATCAGCGACAACGGCGGCGTGATCGCCTTCGTTTCCAACCGAGATGCGGCGACCGTTACGCCGAACAACGCGGGCAACAACGCCAACGACGAAATTTTCACTTACGCCCGAACGCTCAATCAGGTTAATCAAATTACGGTTACGCCGCGCGGCACGGTCGTTGATCCGACGATCAATATCACGCCGACGATCTCCGGTCTCGGAACCCGCGTCGCTTTTCAAAGCAACGCCGATAAACCGATCAGCACGATCAGCGAAAGCAACGCCGACCGCAATTTCGAGGTTTTTTACACGGACTTGGACGGACCGACCGGCGCGGTCAGCATCAGCGGAATGAAAAAACAAATTACCGTGACGGCGCGCACCAATCCGGGCGACATCGTAAATCTGCTGGATTTCGGCAGGCGTATGAGCCGCGACGGACGCTACATCGCTCTCGATTCGTTCGCCGATTTAGCCGGAACCGCTTCCTCGAATCAAACTTCGTTCGCGCTTTATTTATACGACACGACTCCCGGCACGTTCCGGCAGATCGGACCGCGCAGCAACGCCGATACAACGGCGGCTAACGACGTTCCGCATTTTCCGGGTTTCACCGACACGAATGCGAGCGGCGCACCGGCGACGCTGGTTTTCGAAACGCGCCAGAACATCATCGCCGACGGAACCGTCGCCGCGACCAACGGCGCGGGTTTGAATCCCGAAGCGTCGCGCCCGATTCAGTTTTACGGTTATCCGCTGACGCTCGGAACGGGCGAAACACCGGCTTATAAAAGATTAACCAAATTTCCGGCGAACAGTTTCGTCGTGGGCGCACAGCCTCTGCCGAGTAATTCGTCGCGGCGGATGTCCTTTAATTTAAGTTTCACGGAACTCGGCACGGGCAACAGCGATTTCGGGAGCGAAGTCTATTATTATCTGCTGCCGGTCGCGGACGCGGGTTCGCCTTCGCCCGCCGCTCTCAGTTACGCGACGGGCGCGAGCCGCCAGCCGGTTTCGCCGTCGCCCGTCCCGACTCCCAGCCCGGTTGTGACTCCGACTCCGTCGCCGACACCGACTCCGACGACCACGCCGTCGCCGACCCCGACTCCAACACCGCAAACACCGTCCGCCGTGCAGGGCGTTTCGCCGGGAATGCTGACGATTCTCAATTACGCTTCGAGCATCAACAGTCCGGTCGTCGCACGGGAAGCCGTCGGCTCGCTGTCGAGAAGATTTACTTTGCCGATAGAATTGAGCGGCGTAACGATGACGATTAACGGCGCGGCGGTCGGTTTGAAGTCCGTCGGTCAGCGGCAGATCGTCTTCGTCGTGCCGCCCGGATTGTCGTCGGCTCTCACCGGAACTCCGTATCCGGTCGTTATCAACAATAACGGCGTGGTTTTCAAAGGAACCCTCGTCGTCGTCCCGACGCGCCCCGATGTCTTTACGTTTTCGCCGCTTCCCGTGCCGAACGGACGCGCCAGACTTTTCAACATCACGAACACGGTTTTCAGAACCGAACCGTTTAATGTAAGGACGCTTCGGTTTCGCGGCGGCAGGCGTGTGCCGACAGTGCTTCGATTGTTTCTGACCGGAGTCGAAGGTGCGCCCGCAAACATCACAACTATAAGGGTCCGCGATGTGAACATCACGCCGACGACTAACGCCGTTCTACGTGAACCGGGCGTTTATTCGTTCGATTTCACGCTTCCGGCGACGCTGCTTGGCGCGGGCGATGTTCCGATTGTCGTTACGCTCAGCGTCGGCGGCGCGACTTTCCAAAGTCGCCTCGACGACACCGCGCCGTTCTTTAGAATCCTCTGATTTGATTGAAAGACGAAAAGTGAGAGAAGAGACTTTTCCGGTGAAATTTCTCTTCTCTCATTTCTCATTTTGCCTCGCCGGGTTTTCCATTATCTTGCCTAAATTTCGCCTTTATACTATTCTTGAAAGGCAGCAAAAAATTTATTAAATCATTATTTTTCAGAAAATCCGTCTGTTTCGACATTTCTATTTGCGAGAAATCTGCTGAATAAAATTCAATCCGGGAGCTTATAAAAAATTATGTCAATCAAAGATGTTAATACGATGAAAATCGCGCCGAAGATTTGGCGCAACGGTAATTTTATCAATTGGGACGATGCCCGCGTTCACGTGATGACGCACGCGATTCATTACGGCTCCAGCGTTTTTGAAGGCATTCGCGCTTACCGAACCGAGCGCGGCACGGCTATTTTTCGCCTGACCGAACATATCCAGAGACTTCTCAATTCAGCGAAAGTTTACCGTATGGACACCACGCACACCCGCGAAGAAATTTGTCAGGCGGCGGTCGAACTCGTGCGCGGCGGCGGAATGGACGAATGCTATCTGCGCCCGATCATCTTTCGCGGCTTGAACGAAGACAAACCGGCGTTCGGTGTCAATCCGTTTCCGAATCCGATTGACTGCTACATCGCCGCGTGGGACTGGGGCAAATACCTGGGCGAAGAGGCGTTAGAAACGGGCGTTGATGTCTGCGTTTCGAGTTGGACGCGCACGCCTTCGAATTCCCTGCCGGCGGTCGCCAAAGCCGGAGCCAATTATATGAATTCGCAGTTGATTAAAATGGAAGCGATCTTAGGCGGATTCAGCGAAGGCATCGCCCTTGATGATCGCGGAATGGTTTCCGAAGGTTCGGGCGAAAATCTGTTCGTCGTCAACAACGGTAGACTGATTACGCCGCCGCTCGGTGCTTCGATTCTGCCCGGAATCACCCGCGATTCGGTGATTCAGATTGCCAAAGAATTAGGCATCGAAGTCGTTGAAACGACTATTCAGCGCGCCGCTCTATATTTAGCCGACGAATTATTTTTCACCGGAACCGCCGCCGAAATCACGCCGATTCGCTCGGTTGACCGCATCACGGTCGGCGCGGGAAAGCGCGGCGAAATCACCAAACAACTACAGGACATCTACTTCGATGTTATCCACGGCAGACGACTCGCGCCGAACGACGCGCCGTGGCTGACCTACGTCAACGACACGAAAGAGGAAAAATCGGTCGGCTCGTCCGGCGGTTGTTAGATGTTGATTGAAATTTTTATATGACGGAGATTTTGTTTTGAAAAGAACAGAATCTCTTTTTATTTTAACCCGAGTCGAGTCAAAAAATTCGCGCAATTCGTCAGAATCTAAAATGAATCAAAACCTCGAACTATAATCTGTTCACTGTTAATTATTCACTATTCAAACAAAAGAATTTCCGTCCGAACAGTGAACAAGCGAACAGATAACGGGTTAAGTTCGTCCGCCGCTTACTCGGAATTGACGCTGTTTCAGGATGCCGAACAAAGAAAACTTCCCGCCGCCTTTCAAATCGAGAATCATTCTCGAACTGACGGTTTTCGTCTGCGGCGCGTTGGTGATGATTTATGAAATCATCGGCTCGCGTCTGCTGTCTCCGTATCTGGGTGCGTCAACTTACGTTTGGACGAGTTTGATCGGCGTGATTTTGGGCGCGTTGAGTCTCGGATACTGGCTCGGCGGAAAAATCGCCGACCGTAAACCCGACTTGAAAATTCTCGCGTCCGTGATCTTTTTCGCGGGCGGCGCAGTTTCCGCGACGATTCTTTTGAAGGATTTGATTTTGTCGTTCGTCGCGCAGATGCCGTTCGGTTTGGAAGTAAAATCGGTCGTCGCCGCGCTGCTTTTGTTCGCGCCCGCCAGTATCTTATTAGGTTTCGTAACACCTTACGCCGTCAAATTGAAAATGTCCGCGCTCGAAGATTCGGGCAAAACCGTCGGCAGACTTTACGCGCTTTCGACCGTCGGCAGTATCCTGGGAACTTTTCTCGCCGGATTTTTCCTGATTCCGTTTGTCGGCAGCGAAAGAACGCTTTATCTGATCGGCGCGACGCTCGCCGGTTTGTCAATCCTGATCGCGCCGTTCGCTCTGACGACGAAAAACATCGCCGTTTTAATTTTATTCGCGCTCGGCATTTCGGCGAACGAATTTAAGATTCAATATTTGCGTCAAACACGAGATTTGCACGACATAGACACCGAATACAGCCGTGTGCAGATTCTCCGAACCGTCGAGCCGAAAACCAAAAAACCGATTCGCGTTATCGCCGTTGACCCGTTTTTCGTCCAGTCGGCGATCTTTCTCGACTCCGACGAACTCGCCCTCAGCTACGCTAAATACTATCATCTGCTGCGCCATTTCAAACCCGATTTTCAAAACACTCTGCTCATCGGCGGCGCAGGCTACACTTTTCCGCGCGATTATTTGTCGAAATATCCAAAAGCAAATATCGAAGTCGTCGAAATTGATTCACAAATGACCGAAATCGCCCGCCGGTTCTTTCGCCTCGAAGACGATCCGCGCTTAAAAATCACGCATCAGGACGGCAGAATTTTCCTCAATCAAGCCGCCGAAAACCGATTCGACGTAGTTTTGATGGACGCTTTCGGCTCCCTATTCAGCGTCCCCTTCCAACTGACGACCGTCGAAGCCGTCGCCAACATCAGCCGCGCATTAAAAGACGACGGCGTAGTCATCTTCAACGTCGGCGGCGCGATCAAAGGCGACGCGAGCCGCTTTCTCCGCGCCGAACTGAAAACTTACCGCCAAATTTTCCCGAAAGTTTATCTCTTGAAAATCAACTCCGAATTATCCGACGAAGATTTGCAAAACTTCATCATCGTCGCCTGCAAAACCGAAAACGCCGCTGCTTTAACGAGCGACGACGCGGAAATCGCTGATCTGTTGAATCATCTCTACACTGAAGACATCAGCACCGATCTCGAAATCCTGACCGACGACCTCGCGCCCGTCGAATACTACAACTCCTTCGCACAAAGCGTTTACCGCCGTTAATCCATCAACAAAATCAATCACGTTAAAACTTTTTTATTTTTTTTTGACTTGAGATGATACTTTTTCAGTTGTTTTGGCGCGTTATATAAGTAAGAAACATTTTTACGCCGAGTCAAGCCGTTTTCCCCTTCGAGTCGAAACCGCTATCCGTCGTCTTCGGGGTGATTTTACGCCCGCGAACGGTTGTTATTCAGGCGGCGGAAATTATTTTTCAAAAAAAGCGAAAAAAGTGTGTAAGTTTTCACCGGATTTTGTCATACATATCTAAAGGTCAAAAAATTTTCCGTTAAAAGTCCGGCGAACTTCCGTTTGTCGCTTTTTATCGAGAGTGAAGGGCGCAGAGAACACACTTACTTGGCGCGCGTTTTCGCAAGAGTAAAGAACATACTTACTTCGTGCGTGTTTCCGCAAAAATGCAGAAGCCCGCACGAAGTAAAGGCGCACAGGCGCAGTAATTCTATTTATTCCGACCTCTTTTAACCTGTCGGCAATCGCGCCGGACAGCCTAATTTTAACGGTTAATTCAACTTCCACTCGTCTTAACTTTGGCAAATAATTATCAGCGGCTGACAATTGCATTAAGACTTACTGCGTTTTTTACCTCTTGCAATTTCTTAGCAACCGCATTTAAAACAGGAGGAATTTTGATGAAAAAGACACTATTTTTTGTTCTGCTCTGCATTGTTGCATTTGCAACAGGCTGTCCTAAAAGCACTCCAGTGAGACCTGAAGTTATTACAAAGATCGCTGAGTATGAAATGGCTCAACTCGACAAAGATACCGCAAACTACGAATGCGCTGCTAACAACGGTCAAATTTTCGACGAAAAGAGTCTTAGTTACAAACCTTGCGGGGCGAATACTGAAAAATCGGCTAACCCGCGACAGATACGAAACCAAGTGATTTACAGGCTTCTTCGCATTACAGATTACAATTATTTTCAATTTGAAAATGATTTATATGTCAAACGTGCTTCGGGAAGCGTTCTCGCTGATGTCATTGATACCGGAGCAAACTTAGCTGCGACTATCTCAAATGGTGAAAGAGCTAAAACAATCATCAACGCTTCAATAATCGCCTTTAGAGGCGGACGTAAATCCGCAAGCATTCATTACTTCCAAGAACAAACCGCAGACGTTTTAATTACTAAAATGCAGACGGCGCGTAACCGAGTGTTAGCCGAGATGCTTATCCAAATGCGCGATAACGATATTGACAACTATCCGCTGGATGCCGCCCTCGGCGATGTCATCAAGTATTTTTACGCCGGAACGTTGCCTAGGGCTTTACAAGAATTAAAACAAGACGCGAGTGTTGCTGCTCAAATTGCGAAAAATGATGTTCTTAAAATCGAGGGAATTGATGTTAATTCAATCCCGACGATAGAGCAGGAACAAGTATCCAAACAATTGTTCACTCAAGTCGAGTCTTTAGGAAAGCAAATAAAAGACTCAGAAAACGACTCGGAAGCGTCCGCAAAGATAACACTGAAAATGCACAGTATCTGGGAGCAAATCAGCAATGAACCCAAACTGGCTTCATTTGTTATGACATTAAAGACATCTGATGATTCAAAGAAATTCTTTGAAAATGAAAAGATACCTAAGACTTTTGAAGGCGTAAAAGACAAGGATTTACAGTTATTGATGGCGTTGTTGCATAAATAGGTTGCGGAGTTGATAGATAGTAGAATTTTTCTGCTATGAAAAAGAAAGCCAAGTATCGTCTCCGCAACTGGAGAGATT
>JAYVGL010000039.1:0-12296 GCA_043772175.1 Pyrinomonadaceae bacterium
GTTTAGCGATTTCGCTGCGGTTGGTTGCCAGAGTCAGCCCGTTCAGAGCGATCATCGTGTCGCGTCCCCAATCGGAAAACCACGGATAACCGGCGATAACCGTTTTGCCCGCGCCGCGTGAAACGATGAATTGGTCGGCGGCGATCACCAATTGTTTGGTGAAATCATCATTTGCATCTGCTCCTTTAATCAATCTTTCGCGTCGTTCGATTTCAGATTGTTGAAAGTTTTCCACCTGTGGAAAACTCAGTTCTTCAGCCGAGGCGACGACGGTTGCGGTTTCGGATAAATCGAAGCGCAGAGCGAACGGCTGAAACAAATCTTCCGAATAATCAAAGCCGCGTTCCTTCTCAATCGCATATTCAAAATTACGATACCAAACGCCGGTATTCTCGATTGTCGAAGCGTTATGAACAAAATAAAGCGGCGGCATTTCCGCGTAAGGTCGAACCGTAACGACGTTTTCCGAAGTTTCGTAACGCAAATCAAACTCGGTGTTTTCGTGCTGTAAATGATGATAATCGCAGAACGACAAAAGCGGTTTCAACACCAATTCAATTTTGGAATTCGGAATTCGGAATTTAGATTCGTATTTAATGACCGTCGTGTTCGCGCCGTCAACCATAAAAATTCGCTTCTTGATTTCGATACCTTCGACTTCGTAAATCCAGACGGGAAATGGCGCGAGGCGGAACGATTTTAAGTATTGATAACCGTTCGGATAGACTTTGTTCGGGTATTGATTCGATGAAAGTTCAAACGATTCTCCGTCAATAACCAGAGCTTCTTCAAACTTGGAAAGCATCGTTACACGACCGAGCGGCGGGCTTGCGGCGGCGGTCAGAAGCGCGTGATAACGCCGCGTGTTCGCGCCGGAGATCGTGCCGGACGCGAAACCGCCGATGCCGTTCGTCTCCAGCCATTCGCGCTTCGACGCTTCCTCATAATTTGTGCAGACATCCGAATCGAAATTTATCATCGCCGTCGAATCTATCTTTTTTTGAACAAGTAGTCATCCGCATCGTAAGTAAAGCCAAACCGCGTTTTGGATTTAACGCTTTAGCGAGTTCTCCCGCTGCCGGAGCGCAGCACGACAAACCAAATCGTTTACTCAAAGCGTCCGCCGGTTGACTCGCTCAATCTTGCGCGACTGTTTAGCTATTACGATAACAGAAAATCGCGGCGGCGTGATTTGAAAAGTCGGCGGCGAAAATAAAAAACACTGTGAAGTTGGATTAAACTACTTTGCGATTCATTCTAATAAGTTGAAGGTTCATTTTTCTTCACCGAATCTGTTACTGTCAGTAGCACGAATGAAAGAGGTATGACACAGTAGAAAGCTATGCACATTCCCGACGGTTATTTGAGTCCTGTAACTTGCGCCGTGCTTTACGCCGCCGCTGCGCCGTTCTGGGCGATCGCGCTGAACCGCGTCAAGCGGCTTTTGAATACGAAATTAGTTCCGCTGCTGTCGGTCTTCGCGGCGTTTTCGTTCGTGATAATGATGTTCAATATCCCGTTGCCGGGCGGCACGACGGGACACGCCATCGGGGTCGGGATTGCGACGATTGTTCTCGGACCGTGGGGTTCGATGCTGGCGATTTCGGTTGCATTGCTGATTCAGGCGTTGTTTTTCGGCGACGGCGGCATTACGGCGTTCGGCGCAAACTGTTTTAATATGGCGATTGTCGGCTCGCTCGTCGCCAATGCGGTTTATCGAACCGTTGCCAATCGCGCCGCGCTCACGTCAACCCGTCGCGTGGTCGCGGCATCGCTCGCCGGTTACGCGGCGATCAACGCGGCGGCGTTTTTAGCGGCGATTGAATTCGGCATTCAGCCGCTTTTATTTCAGGATGCGAGCGGCGCACCGCTTTACGCGCCGTATCCTTTGAGCATTGCGATTCCGGCGATGATGCTCGGACATCTGACACTTGCCGGACTCGCCGAATTGATTACGGCGGGCGGCGTGGTTGCTTATCTGCAACGCTCCGACCCGTCGCTTTTGAAGATGACCGCGCCCGACGCGCCGACGGAAAATTCCGTCGAAAAATCCGGCTGGCGTTCGACCAAGCCGTTGTGGATCGGACTCGCCGCGCTGATGATTCTAACGCCGCTCGGACTGCTCGCCGCCGGAACCGCGTGGGGCGAATGGAGCGCGGAAGACTTCGCCAACCCGGAAACACGCGAACAAATCGCCGCCGCCTCGCAGAATCAAACGCCGCCGACTGCGCCGCCTGCCGGTTTAGAGAAACTTTCGAGCGTTTGGACTGCGCCGATTCCCGACTACGCGCCGGCTTTTATGAACAGCGCGAAATTCGGCTACATAATGTCGGCGATGTTCGGTGCGGGCTTGATTATCGCGGTTTTTCTTTTAATCGGCTGGATAATAAATTTTATCAGCCGTCAGAACAGAATATAACTGAATTGAACGCTGCTTCAAATCAAAAATTAAAACCCGCCGCGCCGCGCAAAAAACGGCGCGGCAGTTTCGTTGAACGCTCGCTTGCCTCGTTGATTCACAACGCCGAACGCGCACTTTTCGCCGAAGAATTGGCGCGGAAAAAAGGCTGGCTGCAATCGCTCGACCCGCGTGTGAAAATCGTCGGTTTGCTCACTTTGATCCTCGCCGTTACTTTATCGCGCAACTTTTTCACGATTATTTTTATTTTCGCGCTGGCGGTTTCACTCGCCGTTTTATCGCAAATCCCGATTCGCACACTGGCGACGCGGGCGTGGTTGAGCGCGATAGCTTTTACGGGGACGATTGCGCTGCCGGTGATTTTCATCACGCCGGGAAACGCGCTGTTTCGTCTGCCGCTGCTGAATTGGACGATCACCGAACAGGGCATTACGAGTGCGCTTTATTTGATAATGCGAGTGGAGACGACGGTTACGCTGTCGCTGCTTCTGGTGCTTTGCACGCTTTGGACGGACGTTTTGAAAGGCTTGCGCGTTTTGCGTGTGCCAATCGTTTTTGTCGTCATTCTGGGGATGACTTATCGCTATATTTTCGTGATGCTGGATACGGCGCGAAATATGTTTGAAGCGCGGCAGTCGCGTCTTGTCGGTGCGCTCGACGGCAGTGAAAGCCGCCGCATCGCCGCCGCGAGCATCGGCGTTTTGCTGACGAAAAGTTTCTATTTGAATTCGGAAGTTTATATGGCGATGCAGTCACGCGGCTTTCGCGGCGAAGTTTATACGCTCGACGAATTTGCGATGCAGCGGCGCGATTGGCTGGCGCTCGCGGCGTTTTTATCAACGGCGATTTTCGCATTCTGGCTTGGGCGGCAGGATTCGCTCGCATCTCTGATAAACTTTTATTCCTGAAGCAATGAAAGCCGCAACGGAAGTCGAAAATGTTCGCCGTTCAGACAAGTATTCTTCGTTTAACGATGAACGGCGAACAGTCAAGTTTTCGCTTCAAAAATTGCTTCCTTAAATACAAAAATTGTGTCAAATAATATCTTCGACGTTCAAAACATCATCTTTCGTTACGACGATTTGACGGCTCTGAATGATGTCTCGCTAATCATCAAATCGAATCAGCGCGTGGCGATTCTGGGCGCGAACGGTTCGGGCAAATCTACGCTTCTGCGGTTGCTCGACGGGCTTTATTATCCCGAAAAAGGCACGATTACGGCGTTCGGCGAACCTTTGACCGAAGACGCTTTACAGGACGACGAGTTTGCCTTCCGGTTTCGCCAGCGTGTCGCGCTCGTTTTTCAAAACCCGGACGTGCAGCTTTTTAATCCGACGGTTTTCGATGAAGTTGCGTTCGCGCCCCTGCAGCTTCGATGGGCGAAAGACGAGATAAAAAAGCGCGTCGGCGAGACATTGGAATTGATGGAAATCGGGCATTTGAAAGACCGTTCGCCGCATCGTCTGTCGGGCGGCGAGAAAAAGCGCGTCGCGCTCGCGTCGGTTTTGATTCTTGATCCGCAAGTGCTTTTGATGGACGAGCCGACCGCCGCGCTCGACCCGAAAAGTCGCGGGCAGGTCGTTGATTTTCTGATAAATTGGAGCGGAACGGGCAAAACCGTGATTACGGCGACGCACGATTTGGATGTGATCGAAGACATCGCCGATTTCTGTTTCGTTTTTCAAAACGGTCGCATCGCCGGTCAAGGCACGCCGACGGAGATTCTGGCTAACCGCGAATTGCTCGAAAACACGAACCTGTTACACGCGCATCGCCACGCGCACGACGGCGGCAGCGTCCATTCGCACGACCATCTGCACCGCTTTCACGAACACGATCATTGATCCCAGATTGCAAATTCCAGATTCCAAATTGAAATTCTAAATCTGGAATTTGCAATTTGGAATCAAGAAAACGATTGATAGCAGATTGCCGCGCCGACGCAGGTGATGACGAATGCGCTGAAGACGGGCAGGACTTTGATAATTCGGTTTTCGCTGAGATTCGGATTATCGAAGAATTTGCCGACGTAGAGAAATGTCAGACCAATTGCCGTCAGCGTTGCGGCTAAACCGAAGCTGAAAACCAGCGTCAGAATTATTCCGTAACCGATTCGGTTGAGCGAAACCGCCGACAGCATCAAAACCAGAGCCGACGGACAGGGAAGCAAGCCGCCGGAAATTCCCAACGCCAGCAGATTTTTCCACGTTACTTTTTTCGGCGGCAGATGCGAATGCGTCGAACCGCCGTGCGTGTGCGTAAAATCTTCGTTTAAATTTTCGAGTTCGTGCGCGAGTTCGTCGCGGAGATTTTCCTGTTTTCGATAACCTAAAATCGGCAGCAGGCGATTTTTGAAAAGCGTCGCGCCGATAAAAAATACCAGCAAACCCGAAACGAAATTCAAAATCGGCATCAGGCGTTCGGGCAGAATATACTGCGACGCGAACAAAGTTAAAAGTCCGAGCGCGAAAACGCCGAGCGTGTGCGTAATTGTCACCGTCAAGCCGAGAAAAACGGCGTGTTTCGGCGTTCCCTTCGTGCCGATCAGATACGCGCCGACGACCGCTTTGCCGTGTCCGGGCGACAGCGCGTGCGCCGCGCCCAACCCGAAAGCGACGAGCAAACCCAATAGAATGATCGTCGGCGTGATTTCGGGAACGGCGATCAATTCGGCGAATTTATCTTTTTCGACCGGCGTGGAAACGTGTCCGTCGCGGTTCTGCAAAACTTTCGCCGACATCGGAACGGCGTTCGTCGTGAACGAAAAATCAGTCGTGCGCTCGGTCAGAGGCGAGGTTAAACTTTCCTGCGGATACGATTTCAGCTCTTCGCTTGCGCCGTTGCCGAAAGCCGTGCTGTCGAAAATGTTGATGCCGGAAACACGCCCGACGACGATTTCGTTCCAACCGATTCGCTCCGCGCCGTTTTTATTCTCGAAATGCAGTTTTCTAATCGCCACGTCCGTCGCCGGTAAATCGCCGATTAAATCCCACTCGATGCGGAGCGTCGGCAGATTTCCCGCGCCCGGCGGCTGACTGATTTTGGTCGCATTCGGACGCAAATCAATCGTGCTGCCGTCAACCGAAAGCATTAAATTTGAAACGTATTCGGGCGTGATTTTTCCGGCGTAGGAATCGAGTTCGGTTTGGGAAACCACGCCGTCTTTATCGGTGTCAATTGCCTGCGTCGCCTGAAAAGTCGGAATCTCCGCCATATCAACGACGGCGCGAAGTTTGACCTGCGACTTCTCGACTTCGATGCGCGAGAAGTGATTAACGCTGAAATTTCCTAAAGGATGAGCCGCCGCCGAAAACGCGAGCGCGAAAATGAAAAGCGTGGTCAATGTATAAACTCTATTTCGCATTTTTACCCTTAAGGTTTATTTCAGTTCCGCCAATGCCGTCTGCGCCTGTTCAGCCTGTAAAGTGTCGAACGAAGGATTGAGCTGCAAAGCCTTTTGCAGCAAATCTTTTGCCGCTTTCCGGTCGCCCAAACTTTTTTCGATCATTCCGGCGTGGTAGAAAAAGAGAGCATTTTTTGTTTTAAGACGCATCGCTTCCCGACTGATTTTTTTGGCTTCCTCAAAATTTCCTTTTTTGTAGAGACACCAAGCGTAAATGTCGGCGGTATAAACATCTTTGCGGGTATTATGTTCTTTCTCGGCAACCGCCAGTGCTTCGTCGAGTTTTACGTTTTGGTCAGCCCATAACAGCGCGAGTGTGCGCTGATCAATGTTGCCGAGTTTCTGTTCGATGAAAACCGCCAGATCATACTGCTCCTTGGCTTTTTCGACGTTGCCCGTTTTGGCGTAAATGTCGCCGAGCGAGATAATCGTTAAAGTCGCCGGAACTCGCGTCTGCGCTTCGGTGTAAAATTTGACGGCGTTTTCTAAATCGCCGGCGGCGGCGCGGGCGCGTCCTTTTCCGGCTAGTCCGAAATGATAATTCGGGAAAACTTGCAGTGCCGAATCATACTGTTTTTCGGCTTCGGCGAACTTGCCGACTTTGAAATACTCGTCGCCGAGATGAGTCAGACACCAAGCCTGAGCTTCGCGGTTTTTCGGGTCGGCGATGCGCGCCGCCAAACTCAACGCTTCAATCGCTCCGTCGGAATCGCCGTAGAGCGAGCGGACAGCGGCGACGCGGGCGTAAGATTCCATATTCGGACGCACGTCAACCATTTTCTGCACGGCTTCGGCGGCGGCTTGATAATTGCCGAGTTCGACGTTAGCATCGGTTAAAATTCCATAGACGACGGCATCCTGCGGATTTTCTTCGTGCAGTTTCGTGCCGTATTCGAGAGCTTCGGCGAATCGGTGAAACGTCAGCAACAGAGAGCCTTTCATCCTTTTCGCGTCAAAGTTTTCCGGTTCGACTTCGAGCGCGCGGTTGACGGCGGCTTCGGCGTTCGAGTTAATCGAAAAATCGCCGGTTTCACGCGCCAGCCGAATGTATCGAGCGGCAAGCAGATTGTAGCCTTTTGCCGCGTCCGGCGATTGCGCGATTAACTTTTGCGCCGTTGTAACTTCCGCGTCGCTCGAATCAGTCAGCGAAGGATTGGCGGAATTCGGCGGCTCGACCTTTGAAGCCTCTTGTTTGACGCAGGCGTTGGTCAATAAAATCAAACCGCTTAAAAACAGCAGTGTGAAAGCCGAGAGCGAAATTTTTTTAATCTTCTTCATAGCTTGAAAAGACGAATCGGAGCGTGAAATTTTTGATTTCCGCTCCGATTCGATTTTATGCCGACTGTCTATTTTTCAGTTTCGACGCTAAATCCGTCGTCAAGAAATCCGGTTGCCGGTCTGATGTTCGACGTGCGCGGGACATTGCCCGGGTTCGGCGGCAGCAGATACGGGAAGCGCGTCAGAAGCGGTCCTTCCGGGTTGGCACTTACACCGTCGCCGACCGCGTTGTTCGGCGCGACGTTAAATGCCGGTGTGAACGGCGTTCCGCCGAGAGCGGCGCGAAGCACGATGTCCGTTACGTCGTCAAAGACGCGACGACCATTCGGGAAACCGGCAACATCGCCGCCGAGCAAACCGAGACGACTCTGGCTGCCAATCGGCGTGATCGGAATCGCCGTGTTCAAGCGCAGATATTCGTGCGGCTGTCCGTCGGATAAAAACGTCGTGTAATTCGGTCCCGTTACCGCGTTAACCGGAATGCCGGTGGCAAAAATGGAAACCAAATCGTTACGCGGCGCGGGCGGAATGTTAATAAAGATATTATTAAACGCGCCCAAAGCCTGACGAACGATTTTCGGAAATTCCGGGTCGAGAACCGCCGGAGCCGCCACCGCGTCAAACTGCGGCGAAAGCGAGTTGAAAGCATCTTTCAAACCGAGCGGAATAACGAGTTCGTTGACCAGCGGATTGCCGAGACGCGAAACCTGCACGAAAGCACCTTCCTGAGCGCGGGTTCCGTCCGGGTTGATAACGCGCATCGAACGGCGGCTCGAAGTCGCCCACACGCCGATCACGGCGTTCGGATCAGTCGGACCGGTCGCAACGGCGCGGTTGCGCGTTAATTCCTGAATCGGAACTTCCAATGCAATCGTGCTGACGTTGTAGCCCTGCGTCGAGTCAACACCGCCGCCGACACCAAGCGAACGAAGATTGATTCCGTCGAAAACGCCGAGATCAATGTAGAAATACTCGTCGCGGGTTCCGGCGAAAGTCTTGCCGCCGTTCGGCAGATTGTAAACTGCGGGTAATCCCAAATTGGTTTCGTAATTCGGCGTTACACGCGGTCCAATGTTTGCCGGCGGTGTGCGAAGTCCCGAAGCAATAAGCCGACCGCGCCGTCCGCTCTGACGGTCAATGCGGCGAATCGTGTAGGTCTGTGGCTGGTTGTAATCCGGGTCGGTCAAGTTCGAGATTGCGCCGTCCTGATTGATGGTCGAATGACCGAGAACCGTATTCGAGTTAACATTCTGGGTCGTAAACTGCCATTGATAAGTGATGTCTTCGATGCCGTCGCCCGTATTGTCAATTTTGATTTCATACAGCACGGTATCGTCCCAGCGGAAAAACTGCGGTCCGCCCGAAGGTTCCTGAAGCGGAATCCAGTTGCCGATCAGAGTTACGAAACCATCACGTCCGGCTTCGACGCTGCGGAAAGCGTAAGTGTCGGTGTTATCGGCGAACCGATCCATACTGATCAGCGGTGCTTCACCGTGACTTGAGGCAAAGGTCGGCAATCCCGAAAGACTCAGACACATCGCCAGTGCAAAGAAAATGCGAGTCATTTTCAAACTTTTCTTATAAAAAAACTGCTTCATTTTTATATTCTCCTGTGTGGATTGGTCGGCTGCTTTTATCCTTCGTTTCGTGTCATTCGCCAGTTGCGGTAAACCGGAGTTTACCGATTTTACCGGACTGACGAATGACGCGAAACTGACGGATTAAGAATCAACCGCAATCGCCTTAGTGTGTGTCGTAGTTAGCGACCGGGTAATCGCCGTTTTGCCCGAATCGGGTTTGCGTCGTCGCGCCGTTGGAACTCTGCACGACATAAAAGATGCCGTTGAGCGGGTCCCAAACAGCCACATCGGTTCTGCCGTCGCCGTCATAATCGTTCTGCACGGTTAAATGCGGCTTGGTTCCTAACTGAACCGCTTGCAGCGAGTTGGTCGAACTTCGCAGAACATACCAAACATACTGCGTTCCGGTGCGGACGACCGCGAAATCGGTTCTGCCGTCGCCGTCGTAATCGCCCGGCACAACCAAATCACTGCCCAGACCGAATTGAGTGCTGGTAAATCCGCCGGAACTGCGTTGAACGAAGAACGTCGCCGGTTGATTGCCCGCACCGCGATAAACAGCCAGATCGAATCTGCCGTCGCCGTCATAATCGCCAGGAGCGGTAACGTCGCTTGCCAATCCGAATTGAGTGCCGCTGAAGGTATTGGTCGCGCTGTTTTGGATATACCAAATCATCGCATTGCCCGTTCGTCGAACAACGGCGTAATCGGTGCGCCCGTCGCCGTCATAATCACGCGCCACTGGCTCGTCGCCGTTGGTTCCGAACTGGAAACTGACCGTTGCATTATCCGAACTTCGCAGAACATAGAAAGTTCCGTTGGAAGACCTCCAGACCGCGATGTCGGTTCTGCCGTCGCCGTCATAGTCGCCCGGCGTGAAAATATCGGTGCTTAACCCGAAATTAACGTTACCGATGCTGCCGTCAGGACGCGAGAAGAACACCGAATTGCTGTTGTTGACCGTCCGCGAAATGACATAATCGGCTCGTCGGTCGCCGTTCAAGTCAAGCACATTGGTTGCCGTCGAACCTGAAGTGATCGCCAAACCGCGAATCGGAGTCGCCGCGTTGAATGCCGAAACGAACGAAGCCGCGCCGGTCGTCAGATTGATGCTGTATAAACCGGAGGTCGTGCCGCCGGCTGACTGGAACGCTGCCAGAGCCGTGTTGTTGTTTCCGATGTCAAAACCGTTGATTCCCGTTACATCAATGCCAAGCGAACCGACCGTTACCAAAGTTCCCGCATTTGCCGGATTCTGGATGTAAAGCGTGTCGGTCGTCGAACTGATGTCGTAAAGCGTGGTCGTCGTCGAGTTGGCGAAACTATTAGTATAAGCCGCCGCATCTGCGCCAGCCGCCGCACCGTTCAGAACCGGATCGGTCGCCGCTAATGTTCCGTCATTCGGATTGAGTCGCAGGTTTTGTCCCGCGTCACTGACAACGCGGATACGATCAACCGTCGGATTAAAGTCGAAACCGAAGTTGGTTCCGTTCAACACGAAGGCTCCCGCCGCACCGACTTGAGTCGCCGCGCCGGTCGTCTGGTTGATGATATACAGACGGCTGGTGCTGCCCAAGCCGTAAAGCTGTCCGGTCGCCGGACGAATATCAATTCCTATAATGTTTTCACTGGCTTGCAAGCCGGTAATTGCCAGCGGAGTGCCAATCGGCGTGTTGGCGCGATTGCTATTAAACCTAATCAGTTGATTGGTCGTCGTAACTGCTAAAACTCCCAATCCTGCCGTCGGTGTTCCGCTCGGAGTCGGAGTCGGAGTTGCCGTCGGAGTCGCGGTTGGCGTTGGCGTTGGCGTTACCGTTGGTGTCGGAGTTGCGCCGCCGCCGCCGACTGCTACGTCGTCAACAAGAAAGTTGTCGCTACCGGTCGTTCCCGCCGGGCGTGTGTAAGCAAAGCGAATAACGTGCGACGCGCCGTTTGCAAAGGCAACAATGTTTACCGTTCGTTCGGTGTAAGTCGCCTCCGCCGCCGCCGGTTCCGTAATCGTTTGTAAAACAGTTCCGTCAATCGAAACCGTTAAGACCGAAGTCGAAGGCGCGGTTACCGCTCCGACACGGAGGAAATAGCTTAACGTCGTGCTACCGGTCGGAATAATTGCTGTTTGTTGGGCGGTTCCGTTTTCGGCGTTTGCGCCGTTGCCGGTTCCGTCAAACCACACCCATCCGTTGCCAGTGCGCGGTGCGCCCGCACCGCCGCCCGTGCCGCAAGCGGCGATGGTGCAGAGCGAAGTGGTAAAGGCAGTCGAAGTCGAAGTCCAGAATGGATTCGTAACCGTCGTCGCGCCGGTGTTCTGCTCAAAGCCGCCATCTCGAAACGCGCCCGGAGCCGGAGTCGGCGTGGCGGTCGGTGTGACTGTCGGTGTCGGTGTGGCTCCGCCGGTCAGGATGTTTAAGTTCGCCGCCGTTACCGTGCCAGTGTCAAGCGCGGCATTGTCGGTGAAAGTCAAAGTCCACGTGCCGTTCGCCTGTGCCGGAGTTAGTCCGCTGAAAGCCGCAGTTAAATTGGTCGGTGTGCCGCTTAGTGCGCCGGTCGTCCGATAGCTGCCAGGTGTCAGCACATAAGTGTCGCCTCCGGCTGCCGCTTCCGTCCAAAAATTGCCGGTCGCGGAATCGGTGAAATTGTAAGTGCCGCCTAAATTAGACGAATCGCCTGCTCCGGTCGCGGTGGTCGAACCGACGCGGCTGTAAATGGGAAACGACGGCGAGCCGCCGGGAGCGGCTAGCGTTACGATCAAGTCGCCGACCCAGGTATGCGTCAAAGTCATATCAACCGCCACGCTGGACGGCGCGCCCGTTACGCCCGTAACCGCGAAGCTGACGACCAAACCCGCGTTCGGGGCGTTGTCGGGAATCGCTCCGACTCCCGTGCCGGGAAAAGTCGCTTCCGGGACTCTCACTTGATCGGCGAATTTTCTGTCAACCGATCCGCCCGATTGTGCAGAACTGTTCGCTGCCCAAAAGAAACCCGTCAATCCCAAACCGAATAAAGTCAAAACGGCTAGAATCGAGCGTAAATTTTTTGTATTTTTTTTCAAGAACATTTTTACCCTCCTCCAAGATTAAAAACTATTGAGTCTGAGTGAACTGGTATTAGACTCGCAAATGATTTGTTGTGCCGGCGAATTTTTGCGGCGATTACGCTGCCGCGATAAAGTCGTTCACTTACAATGCCGGTTGCCGCCGCACCGTTCTCCGCAATTCTGCGCCGAACAGTGCAGCCGCCTTTCGTATCTCTTGATCGCCCGCAGTTATCAAACCGGCGGGCGAAACCTTCTTTTCGTAAAACTTCGTTCAAAAAAGTTAGAATGCTGACATTTTACAGTTGAACGCCGTAAATAATCAACCGAAATTTTTATTACAGTAAGCTATTCGCCTGAATTTGTGAAACAGATGCACACTGATAATAAAAAAATAATAAAAATTTCTGAATCGAAATCTTCGGAAAATTGCGATTCTCTCGAACGAAAAAGCGAAACATTTTCATTCAACATTCCGTTTTTTCGTTAGACAACTTTCCTAAATAAGTGCTGATTCTGCTAAAATTAACGGAATGAGCGTATTTGAAAAATATAAATTGAAACGTCCGGCGGAATTTACTCGAC
>JAYVGL010000040.1:0-4840 GCA_043772175.1 Pyrinomonadaceae bacterium
GCCGAAATTTTTCAAACGCTACCAAATCCAACCCGTCTGGCGAGCCGACCGTCCGGCGCGTGGACGTTACCGCGAATTTTACCAATGCGACGTTGACGCAATCGGTTCGAGTTCGATGATCGTCGAAGCCGAACTGATTTCCGCCGTCTGCGAGATTTTGCAGAGATTGGGATTTGATGATTTTACAATAAGAATCAATAACCGAAAATTACTTGCCGAAATCCTTAGTCAAGTTGGAATTTCTCCTTTGAAACATACAGATGCTTTAATGGCAATTGACAAACTCGATAAGATTGGCATTGATGGAGTCTTAAATGAATTAGATGAACGCGGTATTGAAACCGATAAAGGGGAAGAACTTATTAAATTTTTCAGAGTAACGTCGGAACTTCTAGATAAATTTAAAACTATTTTCACAACAGCAGATTCGTTAATTAGCGCATTTACAAAAGAAAAGAAGAATTCAATAGAAAGCACCACTCCAATGATTAATGAAGCCTTTGTAACAGAGTTCAGTAAATTCTTCAAAACTTCTAAACCCATTCACTCTGGACTGATTGAAATTGATCAGATTTTGACTCTTATGAGCGATGGTAATGCAGTAGGAGCAAAGCGGATTGTTGTTGACCCTTCACTTGCTCGCGGACTTTCCTACTATACTGGAACAATTTTTGAAGTGCGGTTGGAGTCAGGAGATTTTGGAGGAAGCATCGGCGGCGGCGGGCGTTATGACGGTTTAATCGGAATGTTCGGCAAAGAACAGATTCCGGCGTGCGGTTTCTCTTTGGGTTTGGAACGCATTCTCGTCGTGATGGAAGAGCGCGGAATGTTTCAAAAGCTGGTTGACGAAGGGAAATTGCAGCTCGATTCCGCCGACGTGATGATTGCCAGTTTTGACGAATCGTTGATCGGCGAATGTTTGAAACTCGCGGGCGAATTGCGCGAATCAGGCTTGCGAACGCTCGTCTTCCCGGAAGCCAATCAAAAAATAAAACCGCTCAAATATGCCGAACAAATCAATATTTCTTTTGTTTGTCTGGTCAAGGAATCAGAACTCGCCGAAAACAAAATGACGCTTAAAAATTTGCGGACGGGCGAACAGGAAACGATTTCACGCGAAGACATTGCGAAAAAAATAAAATGAGTGAGACTTGGCAAACAATTATTCAACTCATTCTCACACCGACTTTAATCGTCGGTGTTTTGGCTTTCGTGATGCGCGAACTTTTCAAAAGTTATCTTTCGATGGATATTGAAAGGTATAAAAGCGAACTTCAAAGCGATTTGGAAAGCCACAAGGCTCGGTTGAAGGCTGAACACGATCTAAAGCATTTTGAATTTCAAACTAGATTTTCATTATTTCATCAACAACGTGCCGAAATAGTAAAAGAACTTTATAGATTATTAAAGGAAAGCGAATTAAGTATTTCTTGGATTGCTAATCCGAACCAAGATAACGAGTTATTGATAAGAGGAAGAGATTTGGCAATTGAATCGCTAAATAAACTCAAACTTTATACTAATAAAAATCGAATCTTTTTTAGTGAGAATATTTGCAAAGAGTTAGATGATGTTTGCAATACAATGGAAAATTGCCTCGCGTCGTTTTTGCATTCTCATCAACGAATAGAAAAAGGAAATTTGGATTTTGGAGAAGAACATCCAATGAAGATTTTATCAGGTGCGATGAGAGATTTGGAAAGTAAAGTAAAACCTATTTTGAAAGAATTAGAAAGACAATTTCGAGAAATTCTTTCGGTAGAAACGTCAAGTTACAAACTTGAGAAAAGATAATGCCCAAAATAATTCCGCAAACTTACGCCGAACTTCTGACCGACATAAAATCGCGCATTCGCACGGCGCAGTATGCCGCGCTGAAGGCGGTTAATCAAGAATTAATTTCTTTGTATTGGGACATCGGCAAAACGATTGTCGAACGGCAGGAAGGCGAAACTTGGGGTAAATCGGTGGTCGAGCAGTTATCAAAAGATTTGCGCGTGGAATTGCCGGAACATAAAGGCTTTTCCGCGCAAAATCTTTGGTTTATGCGGCAGTTTTATCTGTCTTATAAAGATAACGCTGAAATTCTCCAACAGCTTGTTAGAGAAATTGGCTGGTCGCACAATATCGCAGTTATGACCAAATGCGAAGACGCTCAGGAACGCGAATTTTATGTGCGAATGACGCGAAAATTTGGCTGGAGCAGAAGCGTTTTGATTCACCGCATCGAAAATAAAGATTACGAAAGAACTCTGTTCAGTCAAACCAACTTTGACCAAACCGTTTCCGAAGAACATAAAAATCAAGCTAAACTCGCCCTTAAGAACGAATATCTTTTCGACTTTCTCGAACTCGGCGACGAGTATTCGGAACGGCAGCTTGAAACGGCTTTGATTACGAAAGTCGAAAAGTTTCTGCGCGAAATGGGCGGAATGTTCGCCTTTGTCGGCAGCCAGTTTCGTTTGCAGGTTTCCGACAAAGAGTATTTTATTGATTTGCTTCTTTATCACCGCGCACTGAAATCGCTCGTCGCCATCGAATTGAAAATCGGCGAGTTTCAGCCGGAATACGTCGGCAAAATGCAGTTTTATCTCGCGGTTTTGAATGACAAAATAAAACTCGCGGACGAAAATCCGTCAATCGGAATCGTTTTATGTAAAGACAAAGACAAGATGATTGTCGAGTATGCGCTGGCGCAATCCGAGTCGCCGATTGGCGTTGCCAAATATGAACTCGTGTCTGTTCTGCCCGAAAAACTGCGCGAACAACTTCCCACACCTGAACAGATTAATAAACTTCTTCTGGAAATTGATTAAAAATATCGAAACAAAGCGACGCTCAAAAATACGCGGACGGGCGGGCAGGAAACGATTGAAAGAAATGAAGTCGCAGGGAAAATAAAATTATGAAAGCAGCCAAATATCAGCTGACCGTTTTAATGTTTGCCGCGTTTGTTTTCAGCCAAAACGGATCCGCGCAGACAAAATTTTCCGACCAGGATTTGCCGAATTTTTCGCAGGTCAACGCAAATTTGTATCGCGGCGCACAGCCGTCTGAAAATGGTGTCAAAGAGTTGGCGCGAATGGGCGTGAAGACGATTATCAATTTGCGCGGCGAAGATAAAAACGCGCTGCGAGAAAAAGAATGGGCGCGTCGGGCAGGCATCAAATTTATCGCCGTGAACTTGAACAATTGGTTCAAGCCGAAGACGGCGGACATCGAAAATATCATCAGAGAAATTGACGCGGCGGAAAATCAGCCGGTTTTCGTTCACTGCAAACGCGGGGCGGATCGAACAGGAACGGTCGTCGCCATCTACCGCATTTCGCACGACAATTTCACGGCGAAACAAGCGATAGACGAGGCGAAAAAATGTGATTTGGGTTGGTGGCAGTTCTGGATGAAAGATTATATCAACGACTATTACAAAGAAAACGTAAAACGGAAAGTGGAAAATGGAAAGTGAAAATCGGATGCGCGAGCAGATTTTACAAAACATTCCGGACGAAACAATCGGCGCGTTTCGGAGCTATAAAAAGTTATCGGAAAGGGCGTTTGAACAAGTTTCCGACGAAGAATTTTTCAGAATCGTTACCGGAGATTCAAACAGCATTGCGATTATTGCGAAACACATCGGCGGCAATCTGCGTTCGCGCTGGGCAGATTTTTTGACGACTGACGGCGAGAAATCCGACAGAAATCGTGATTCGGAATTTGTCGCGGAAAACGACACTCGGGCGAGCGTTCTGCAAGTTTGGGAAAACGGTTTTCAGACGCTTTTCGAGACTCTCGAATCTCTGGAAGTTGAAGACCTGGGAAAAATCGTGCAAATTCGCGGCGAAGATTTGACGGTTGTTAAGGCGATCACCCGCGCTCTGGCGCACACGACTTCGCACATCGGGCAAATTCAGTTTTTGGCGAAGCATCTACGCGGCGCGGACTGGAAAACTTTGAGCGTGCCGAAAAATCAGTCGGCGGAATTTACCGATTGGCTAAAATCTAAAGAAGACAAAGGAAATTATCTGGAAGCGACGCGGCAATACGCGAAAGACAATTTAAAATAGAAAAGAGCGGAAGAAGAAAGCAAATTCCCGCTCAAAGTTATTTTCACATTTGTCTCTCTCTGTTGCTCAAATTCTTTCGGACAAACTCGAACCGTTTTAAACGTCTGTCCGCAGTTTGTGACGCGCCGCCGACTCTGTTGGCTGGAAAAAAGCCGCCTTCTCGTGTAGAGAAACGTAAAGCGTTTTCGATGAGGCAGCGCACGGCAATCAATAAAAGAGGCGATTTGTGGTAATCTGTGGCGGGCGCAATTTATGAAGTCAATTTCAGTTTTAGGCTCGACCGGCTCAATCGGCTGCAACACGCTGCAAGTCGTCGAACATCTCGCGGGCGAGTTTCGCGTCGTCGCGCTCGGTGCGGGAAACAATGTCGAAAAACTCGCCGCGCAAATCGCGCAGTTCAAACCCGAACTCGTTTCGGTCGAAGACGAATCGAGCGCGGAAAATCTTTTGAAGGAATTACACAAATTGAACGTCCGTCCGCCGAAAATCGAATCCGGCGAACGAGGTTTGATTAAAGTTGCGACGCACGACGCGGCGGAAATAATCGTGTCAGCGACGGTCGGCGCGGTTGGATTCGTGCCGACTTTGCGGGCGATTGAAGCGGGCAAAAGAGTCGCGCTGGCGAACAAGGAAACGCTCGTGATAGCGGGCGAATTGATGACGCGAGCGGCGCGGGAAAATAACGCCGAAATTCTGCCGGTTGATTCGGAACACAACGCCATTCATCAATGTCTGCGCGGCGAATCGGTAAGGGAAGTGAAACGCTTGATTTTGAC
>JAYVGL010000041.1:0-4279 GCA_043772175.1 Pyrinomonadaceae bacterium
AAAATTCTGATCGGCGGATTTTTTAATGTCGTCGCCGGTGTTTCGCGGAACGGTTTGGCGCGGCTGAACGCGGACGGTTCGGTTGATACGACTTTTGTGCCGCCGCCGTTTTCGCAAAGCGATTTGGTCGCGCCGCTGAAAATCGTCGTGCAGCCGGACGGGAAGATTATCGTCGCCGGCAACGATTTCCGAATCGGCGGAATTTTGTATCCGCTGATTCGTCTGAATGCGGACGGCTCGGTTGATGCTTCGTTTAATTTGCCCACAATCAACAGCAGTCTTGTCGGACTCGCTTTGCAGCCGGACGGGAAGATTCTGATCGGCGGCGACTTCGGCGCAATCGGTACGGTTGAAAGAAGAATCGTCGCGCGTCTGAATTCCGATGGCACGCTCGATACTTCATTTTCCATCGGTTTGCCTTTCGCCAATCACAGCGGACGCGCCACGGGATTCGCCATTCAGCCGGACGGAAAAATTATTGCGGGCGGATCGCTCTTCGTCACGGTCGGCACAACCACATTCAGAAACGTCGTCAGGCTAAATTCAAACGGTTCGCCGGATACGACATTTAGTGTCGCAGGCGATTCGCTCGACATAGTTCAGGCGGTTACTCGGCAAAGCGACGGTAAAATACTGCTCGCCGGCAGCAGTTCCGGCAACACCGGCTCACGAAATTCTCTGACGCGGGTTAATCTTGACGGCTCGGTTGATTCGACTTTTAATTCGACCGTTTCGCTCGGCTCACAACTTGAGGACATCGTTCTCGAACCGAACGGTAAAGTCATCGTCGTCGGTAATTTTTGCACTTCGCCGCCGGGTCAGGGCTGCGGTCTCGCCCGTTTTAATACCGACGGTTCCCGTGATGCTTTTTTTCCGTTTAATTTGTCGTGCGGTGTTCAAGGTTTCGACAGCTCGACGCTCGCCGTCGCTCGCCAGCCGGACGGTAAAATTTTAGTCGGCGGCAGATTTTTCAACGTCAGTTGTTTCCCCCGACAAAGAATCGTGCGCCTTCAAACCGACACAAATTTGTCAATCAACAACGTCGCGCTGAACGAAGGTAACAGCGGCACGACCGCGTTTAACTTTACGGTCAATCTTTCGGCGGCAGCAGCGCAAACCGTTACGGTCAATTATGCGACCGCCGACGGCACGGCAATCGCGCCGTCCGATTATCAGGCTACAAGCGGAACGCTTTCTTTCGCGCCGGGTGAAACGAGCAAAACAATTTCGGTTTCGGTCAACGGCGATACGACAGTTGAACCGAACGAAACTTTTACAGTCAATTTAAGCGGCGCAGTGAACGCGATAATCACCAGCGGAATCGGCACGGGAACGATTATCAACGACGACGTTTGCACCTATTCGATTTCACCGACAAATTTAACTATCGGCGCAAGCGGCGGCGCGGGAAACACGATTAACGTCACGACGCAAGCCGGTTGCGCTTACACCGCCGTCAGCAATAACGGTTTTATCACCATCACATCCGGCGCGAGCGGTTCGGGAAACGGCATGATAACTTTCACCGTCGCCGCCAATTCCGGCGCAGCGCGAACCGGGACAATCACCGTCGCCGGACAAACATTCACTGTCAATCAAGCGGCATCGGCGACTTCCAGAAGAACGATGTTTGACTTTGATGGCGACGGGAAAGCGGATATTTCGATTTATCGCCCGTCAACCGGAACTTGGTATTCACTCAACTCAACTACCGGATTCAGCGCGACGCAGTGGGGAATTTCAACCGACAAAATCGTTCCCGCCGATTACGACGGCGACGGCGTAACCGACATCGCCGTTTATCGCCCGTCGAATGGAACTTTCTATATTCTTAATTCATCCACCGGCTTCAAGGCAACTCAGTGGGGTTTTTCAACCGATATACCGATTCCGGCGGATTACGACGGCGACGGGAAAACCGATGTGGCGATTTATCGCCCGTCAAACGGAACTTTTTATTCGCTTAATTCATCCACCGGCTTCAAAGCGACGCAGTGGGGATTTTCAACCGACATTCCCGTTCCGGGTGCTTTTGTGCCGTAGGCTGAGGTTGCCGGTTCAGCGCGGCACTGACAACTTTGTCTGCCGCGCTCATTTCTACTTCACATTCGTTTTTTAATAACTTTATATGAAACCGCCAACGCGGGCGCGTGTCCATAAAATGGAGAAAAACTATGAATAAAGAATCAATTTTACAAAACATTTTTATCGGCTCGATTTGTATTTGCCTGCTGGCGAGCGCGGCTTTCGCGCAAACGACAGCGTTTAATTTTCAGGGACGTTTGAATGACGGCGCGAATCCGGCGAACGGCAATTTTGAAATGCAGTTCTAACTGTTCGACGTGCTTGCCGGCGGCAATCAAATCGGCGCGATTGTTTCGCGTCCGAATGTTGCCGTCATCAACGGCATCTTTGCCGCGCCGCTCGATTTCGGGGCGGCGACTTTTGACGGTTCGGCGCGATTCGTCAAAATCGACGTGCGTCCAACGGGCAATACGAACGGCTTCAGCATTCTCAATCCGCGTCAGGCGATTCTTTCCACGCCGTATGCGATTCAGGCGAAAAACTCGGCGCAGCTCGGCGGCGTTCCGGCGGCGAATATGTTACGACGACGACGGTCAGCAATTCGTTTATCAAAAACGCGGCGACGCAGCAGACGGGAAACTTCAACATCAGCGGCAACGGCGTGATCGGCGGCAGTCTCGGCATCGGCACGACCACGCCGCGAGCGCAGTTGGATGTCGCCGGAAACGTCGTTCAAAATCTTTCCTCCAACGGTTTGGCTAAGGCGACGGCATTGACTTCCGTGACTCAAAACGGAGCCGGGCAAACTTTTGTGAATATCATTCGCTGTTACAACAGCGTTCTTAACAGTTCGATTGGAAACTGTGGTTTCACTGGGAGTGCCAGTCGGATTACGGGCGGTTTCAGAGTTGACTTAAATTTCGGATTCACCGTTAACGACTGTTTCATTTCCGCGACCGGCTTGAATTTACCGGACAATACCGTATTTACCTCAAATGTCGGCGCGGTGTCTTTCTTAAATCCGACGACCGTCAGAGTATTTATCGAGCCTAACGGAACCAGTGATTTTTTTATTTTAGTTTTTTAGCCGCAGCCCAAGGAGGTTTGAGATGAGAGATCGAAAAATTAAATTTACATCGGCGTTATCGGCAATGCTTTTCTTGTTGGCGGCGTTCATCTGCCTGACATCTGTGACCGTTTCAGCGCAAACCGTTGAGACGGGCGATATTATTTACAGTCGTCTGCCCGTCGCGCCGAATACGAGCGGGACGATCTGAGCGGTGCGGCAGGACGGCACGAACGACCGGCAAATCGTCGTCGGCAGTCAGCCGCGACTGTCGCCGAATAATCGTTATCTGCTTTTTCGGCGCAGTCAGTTTCCGTCTGAGCCGTATCGTTTCGGGCAATTATTCGTGCGCGATCTGACGACGGGCAGCGAGACTTTACTGATTACTTACAGCGATTTTCTGGTCGGTTATGATTTCACGCCCGACTCAAGGCAAATCGTTTATGACGATCCGCAATTTTCGGGCATTCACAAAATAAATCGTGACGGGACGGGTCAAATCGCCGTCGGCGGCAGTTCGGTCGCCGATGATTTTCCGGTCGTGCGGATGAGCGACGGTTTCATCGCCCATCACCGCTTCGACAGTTTCGCCACCTCCGGCATTTACACGCTGACGGCAAACGGCGCGACGCAGCAATTAGTCCCGAATACACTGAATAATCTTTATCCGTCGTGGTCGCCGGACGGACAATTTATCGCGTTCGGCAGCGGCTCGCTGTTCAGCGTCCATCCGTATCTGATCAACAATCTTTTCAAAATCAAACCCGACGGCGGCGGCAAAGTTCCATTGACGAATTTGGCGACGAATAATAATTTCGGGACGGGTTTCGTCTGGACGGCGAACGGCGCGAAAATCATCGTTCCGGCGAATCTCAACAATGTCGCCGGATTATATTCCGTCAACGCCGACGGCAGCGGCGCACCCGTTTTAATTCCGACGACCGTCGGAGCGAATCCCGATTTCGTCGGCGCAATCGCCGCTGGACAGACGGGCGGCGGCGGCAATTTTCAATTATTACAATCGGTTATCGCGGCAGGCGGCGAAACGAGCGGCGGCGGCAATTATTCGCTCACTTCGACCATCGGCGAAGCCGTCGCCGGTATCGGTTCGACCGGCGGCGTTTACGATTTGAAAACCGGTTTCTGGGGCGGCGGACAAAGCAATGCGCCGCCCGGACGCACGCCGTT
>JAYVGL010000042.1:0-2889 GCA_043772175.1 Pyrinomonadaceae bacterium
ATGAATTGAAAAACAAATTTACAGAACTGCAATTTGTTTCTCACTTAGAAGCTATCAAAAATGACGTTGGGGAAATAAAAGAAGAATCTCACGTTTGGATTGATGATGAACTAAAAGACGGAATAAAAAGAATTTTATTCAGAAGAACAAAATTTTCCAGCTTTGAATTAATTTCGACGGAAAAAGCAATTTACCGAGAAAAATTTGATTGGAATTTAGTCGAGAATCAAGCAAAAATGGTTTCATTTCAAATAGAAAAAATTTGTAATAAGCCTTGTCAGCTTAATATCAACACAAAATAAAATATGACATTGCAACTACGCAGAAAAACACACGAATCAATCATCTACATTGACAAAGACAGTGCGCCGCGCATTATGCCGTTCGGCGAGGATTTTATTATCAACGATTTGCCCGTCGGCACTCGCGTTATTTATCCGAATCCGCCGATTAAAGGTTTGCCGAATCGGGAAGCGGCGATTCGTTACGCGGTCAATCATCCGATTGACGCGAAACCGCTTTACGCGCAGCTTACGCCGGGAATGCGCGTGACGATTGCGATGGACGATATATCCTTGCCGCTGCCGCCGATGCAAACGCCGGATTTACGCCAGACGATGCTCGAAGTCGTGTTGGATTTGTGCGCGGCGAACGGCGTGGACGACGTGCATTTGATTATTGCCAATTCGCTGCACCGTAAAATGACGGCGTGGGAAATGGAGCGAATGGTCGGTTCAACGATTTTCAATGAATTTTATCCCGATCGTTATTACAATCACGACGCGGAAGACGACGAAAATCTGATTACCATCGGACAGACGCGCCACGACGAGCCTTTGCGAGTCAACAAACGCGCCATCGAGAGCGATATTTTGATTTATTTGAATTTGAATCTCGTGCCGATGGACGGCGGACATAAATCGGTCGCCGTGGGCTTGTGCGATTACGAATCTTTGCGCCAGCATCACGAACCGCAGACGATCCGCGATTCGGATTCGTATATGGATCCGCCGAAATCTGTGCTGAATCACAAGGTTATCAAGCTCGGAAAATTGGTTGACGAACACTGCAACGTCTTTCATATCGAAACGGCGATCAACAACAAAATGTTTCCCGAAGGCTACGATATTCTGACGCGCAACGAGGACGAATTCAGCTTTGCCGACCGGATGAAATGGGAAGTGATGAAGCGCACGTTTTCAAAAATGCCGCGTGTCGCGCGTCGAAAAATGCTTCACGCGATTCCCGCGCAATACGAACTTATCGGCTGTTTTGCGGGCGAAACGGAAAAAGTTCACGAGAAAATTCTCGAATTAAACTATCGCCAATACGAAATTCCCGTCAAAGGTCAGTGCGACATTTTGATCTCCGGCATTCCCGATATTTCGCCGTATAACGTCTATTCCGCGCTCAACCCGATTCTCGTGCAGGTGATGGCTCTCGGCTATCATTTCAATATGTATCGCAACAAACCCTTATTGCGAAAAGGCGGCACGATGATTATCACGCATCCATGTTTCGACGAATTCGACCCGAAATTTCACCCTTCATACATCGAATTTTTCCACCGATTATTGCCCGAATCGCGCGACGCATTCTACCTGCGCGAAAAATACGAACGCGAATTCGCCGAAAATCCCGCCTACATCGAAATGTATCGGCGCGGCAACGCCTATCACGGCGCGCACGCATTTTTTATGTGGTATTGGGGCGAAAACGGTCGCCAACACGTCGGCAAAGTAATCGTCGCCGGCGCAGAAAACGCCCACGTCCCCGCAATGCTCGGCTGGGAACGCGCCGATAATTTAACGGAAGCAATCGCAATGGCAAAAAGCTATCAAGGCAGAAACGCCGAGATTACGATGCTGCACCAGCCGATTATCGGGCTTTGTAATGTGAGCGATTAAGTTAAAATTATGAAACTCAAGTTCATTTTTGCAGGTTTAGTTTTATTACTCTTTCAATCAAATTTTGTCGAAGCGCAGAAAAAGCGTCCGGCGCAAACCGCGAAAACTTTGAGCGCGAGAGAAATTGCCAGCAAGGTTTTGCCGTCGGTTGTTCTCATTATCACGCAAGACGAAAACGGCAATCCGATAAGTCAGGGAAGCGGTTTTGTTTTTAGCTCAGGTTTGGTGGTTTCAAATCTTCACGTCTTTGAAAGAGCCACGAACGCGATTGTCAAAAATGTCAAAACGGGCGAAATCTCAAAGGCAATCGAAGTTGTTGGAATGAACGCGAAAGAAGATATTTGCGTCATCAGAATTGATAATGCAAAATTCCCGGTTCTTCCATTAGGCGATTCGAGTTCAATCCAAACGGGCGATGAGATTTACGTTGCGAGCAATCCGAAAGGTCTTGAAGGTTCTTTTACAAAAGGAATTGTCAGCAGTTTGAGAACTGATGTCGGGCTTTTTCAGATTGATGCAGCAATTTCTCCGGGTTCAAGCGGCGGCGTTTTGCTCAATCAAAAAGCGGAAGCGGTTGGAATTATTAAATCTAGTTTGGTCAGCGGGCAAAACTTAAATTTTGCAATTCCAATTAACAAATTAAAAACCTTGCCGTATAAATTCAAGCACTCAATTCAGTTGGCGGGTGCTTGTGCATATAGAGATAGAGAGAAAGAAAAATTAGTAGGATTGGTAAAATCGGTTACGGAGAGAGAAATGCCAAAACAAAGTAATACAGGACAGATAAACGGAACAGAAGCTATTGTCACTTCAATTGTAATTTACGACTTGGATGGAAATGAAGTTGAGCGGAAAATTTACCAAGCTACTGATGGAAAATTAGTAGACATCTTTCCTAAATAAGTGGTTATGGGGAAGCAAACTTGAGATGACGAGTGGAAAGTTTCAAATTGACAATGGCTGCAACCAGTTTCCAAGTCTT
>JAYVGL010000043.1:0-4082 GCA_043772175.1 Pyrinomonadaceae bacterium
TGTTCGAGCAACTCGAATTGCGGTTTGGTTAAATCAGTCGTATACGCCATCATCAAAGTAGAAACGATTTCCCATTAAACTGCAAACAGGTTCTATACCGGTATTGCCTTGACGGAAGAAATGGAAAAAATACGAAGTTTAGAGAGCGGAATAGTAAAGCACGAGCAGGTTCACGTTTGTATTGCTCCCGCTACTTTTAACCAGGCGAAGCAAGCATTTTTGGGAATTAACGGTAAGGGAAAATCAAAGCTGGCAGCCGGTAATGATTTGAATGCCAACATCAAAAAAACTTTCGATGCGATTCTAGTTGAGAGCGCGGCAAAGCAAAAAACTTATGATACGGAAACAAATCACGGACGAATAACAGTTGAGCAAGAAAAATATAACGAAACCATCACTACTGAGTGCGATAGTTATTATGCAGGAGATATAAAATGAAGAAAGATCGTGCCAACAAAAAGATGCTATTGATGGCAAAAATGTTATTTTTATTTTCCGGCTCTACTCTATCCGCTGACCCTCTTGTAGCTCAAACGGAGATGCAAAAGAGCGACACATCGAAAAAATCACCGTTAGTTTTAAATCTGAGTGTTCCAAAACTAAAAAACTGTTTGGGAGAAAAAAGCGTCGAATTAAAGGTTAAAATAGTCAATACGGGAAATAAACCGATTACGATAGATAAAAGTGCCTTGTGGCTTTCTTACTCCATCGCTCAATCTAATAAAGGAGTTGCCGGCGGACTATGGCTAAGACTAAATTATGGATTTGATGAAAAATACGGTGATTACGTTCTTCTTGCCCCAAATCAAAAATACAGCGAACCACACGAGTTTTCGTTTATCAAAGAAGACAATATACGAGATGATTTTTTTAGTAGAACGGGACGCTACGATGTCGAGATGGATTATAAAATCAGTAAATTGGATAACATTTCACCGGAAGTTGCAAACACGATTTTCACCGACAAAATAACTTCTAACAAAACTTCTTTTTACCTGAAAAAAAAATGCCGTCCAAATTAAATAGATGTCAGTTCGAGTAAACTTGAAATAATAATTGATAACTGTCTTATGGCTGAATTTATTTGTCGTCTGGGAACGCCTTCGGGCGAAGTTTTAACGCGCATCATCGAAGCGACCGCCGCGAGCGACGCGAAATCACGGTTGGAAAACGAGGGTTTTCGCGTGTTCGCCGTCTCGAACGCCGACAAAGGTTTGTCGGCACTTCTGCCGGGCGGCGGCGGCAAAAAAAACCGGATCAAGCCGGGCGATTTCCTAATTTTCAATCAGCAGCTCTCCGCCCTGCTCCGCGCCGGCATCCCGATTTTGCAGGCGGTCGGTTTGCTGAAAAATCGTTCGGGTTCTTCGACCTTGCGAGTTTTGCTGGCGGACATCGAAGAGAAAATCAAAAGCGGAATGCCGCTTTCCGAAGCGTTTGAAGCGCAGGGAATTTTCCCGAAAATCTACACGGCTTCACTTCTCGCGGGCGAACAGTCGGGCGCGTTGGACGAAGTTTTATCGCGTTACGTTGATTATTTGAAGCGCAGCGTCGGCGTTTCGCGCAAACTGCGCGGCGCACTCGCGTATCCGGCATTTTTGCTGATGGCGGCGATATTTATGGTCGGCTTTCTGACTTTGTATATCGTGCCGCGAATGTCGGAACTTTTCAAAGGCTTAAATACCAAAGGCGGTTTGCCGACGGTAACGGTCGTCGTTCTCGGTTTTTCAAATTTTATCGTCGGCAACATTTTTTGGCTGCTGCCGCTGGTTTTGGTGCTGGTGTTTTCCCTCGTGATCTGGCTCCGAACGCCGGGCGGGAAACTGCTTCTGGATCAATTTTTGCTCAAACTGCCGATTGCCGGAAATCTCATCAAACAGATGACGACGGCGCAGTTGGCGCGTTCGCTCTCGACGCTTCTGTCGGGCGGCATCACGGTTCCCGAAGCCTGGAATATCGCTTCGGAATCAATCACCAATTTAGAACTGCGCCGCCGCAGTCTGGCGGTATTGTCTTTGATTCGGGAAGGTCGCTCGTTCACCGAAGCGTTGGAAACGGCGAACTGGCTGCCGGAACTTGCTCTCGATATGATCGGCATCGGCGAAAAATCGGGCAGTCTGCGCGAGATGCTCGACGAAGTGGCGAACTTCTACGATGCCGAAGCCGAAGTCCGGCTCGAACAATTAACGACACTGCTCGAACCCGTAATTCTAGTTTTTATGGCGGGCATTGTCATCACGATTCTGCTGGCGATCTACCTGCCGATCATCCAGACGATTTCGAGCGGACCGTTCAGCGGGAAAAAATAGAAGCGAATCAGTCTTAAATAACTTACGACGAACGGCGAACAACTAAAACGAAATGAGTAGTCAAAATAACGGAAACAATCAGACTAACGGAAACATCACGACCGTGGCGACGACCTTTCTTGACAATGAACCGCCCGAAGTCCTCGCGGCGAAGGCATTGGCAAAACGGTATCGCTTGCCTTACATTGACCTTTTGCCGCCGGACCTGGAATCGCCGATTTCTTATGAAGAACTCGCCGGAATTCCGGTTGATTTGATGCTTCGTAACCAATTCGTGCCGTTGAAGCGCGAAGGTCGCAATCTGCACGTCGGGATGGCTGACCCGACGAATCTCGAAGTTTTGGACGAACTCGAAAATGTTTTGAACGTTCGCATCGTGCCGTATGTGGCGACGGCGGGCGCGATTGATGTCGTGTTGCGAAAAGGCGACGCGACGCAGAGAGTTTTGCAGGAAGCGGCTTCGGGTTTCAAAATCTCTCTGGTCAAAGAAACCGATCAGGGCGATGAGATTCTCGACTTGGACAGATTGGCGAACGATTCGGAGATGTCGCCGATTATCAAATTGGTGGACACCATCGTTTATAACGCGATGGAATCCCGCGCCTCCGATATTCACATCGAAGCGGGCGACCGCGATTTGGCGGTGAAATTTCGCATTGACGGTGCGCTTTATCAGAAAGTTGACCCGATTGATATGGCGTATCACCAAACTTTGCTTTCGCGTATCAAAGTGATGTCGGAACTCGACATCGCCGAACGCCGCATTCCGCAGGACGGGCGTTTTCGCGTGCGCTACAAAGGCAGAACGGTTGACTTCCGCGTTTCGATTCTGCCCGCCGTCTATGGAGAAAACTGCGTGATTCGTATTCTCGACAAAGAACAAATTTCAGAAGAATTCAAAAATCTGAGCCTCGATATTGTCGGTTTCGATCCGGTGGATTTGAAACAATTTCGCCAATATATCAAAGAACCTTACGGAATGGTTTTAGTTACAGGTCCGACCGGTTCGGGGAAAACGACAACGCTTTACGGTGCGCTCAACGAAATCCGCAACAGCGAAGATAAAATTATCACGATTGAAGACCCCGTAGAATATCAGCTTCAGGGAATTATGCAGATTCCCGTCAACGAGAAAAAAGGTTTGACTTTCGCTCGCGGCTTGCGTTCGATGCTGCGTCACGACCCGGATAAAGTAATGGTCGGCGAAATTCGCGACGAAGAAACGGCGCAGATTGCGATTAACTCCGCGCTGACCGGACACCTTGTTTTTACGACGGTTCACGCCAATAACGTGATTGACGTGATCGGGCGTTTTCTGAACATGAATGTTGACCTTTACAACTTCGTTTCGGCTTTGAACTGTGTTTTGGCGCAACGTCTCGTGCGGCTGTTGTGTCCGGTCTGCAAGCGGCATTATCAGCCGTCGGAAGCGGAATTTCTCGAATCTGGATTAACGACGGAGAAAGTCAGAGGGCAGGAATTTTTTATGAACGTCGGGTGTGATGCCTGCAACCATACAGGTTATCGCGGCAGAACGGCGATTCACGAACTGCTCGATATGTCGGACACTATTAAAGAATTGATCGTCGCCCGTCGTCCCGGTTCGGAGATTCGCCGCGCCGCTGAAAAAGAAGGTTTATCCAGTTTGCGCGAATCGGCGGTGAAGAAGGTTTTTATCGGGCAGACGACTCTGCACGAAATCAATCGCGTGACGTTTGTTTAGTAATTTGATAATGCGAAAGCGTTATTCGTCTTATCGCCAACGGCGATCAACAA
>JAYVGL010000044.1:0-19371 GCA_043772175.1 Pyrinomonadaceae bacterium
TTTACATCACGAAGAAACTTTTCGTAAGTTTCAAAAATTTTAGCCGTTTATCACATAAATTTGCAACCGAGCGGAAACTTTCGGGAACCTTTCGGCACGTCGGGCATCTATAAAAACAGATTTTTATTTTTATAGTGCGAAGAGATGCCTTAATTTTGTAAAATAGACTCGGCATTTTTAATTTTCAATAAAAAACGAATGAGAGATTGGATAGCAAACGAAACCGAAACGATTACAAAACCCGTGACGCTCGAATTTAACGCGGTCGAAAAGATAAACATCCTGCAAGCCGAAATCGAGCGCGTCATCAAAGGCAAGTCCGAAACGGTCAAACTCGCGCTCGTCGCGCTGCTGGCGAAAGGGCATCTGCTGATTGAAGATGTTCCCGGAATCGGCAAAACGACGCTGGCAAATGCGTTGGCAAAGGCTTTGGATTTATCGTTTCAGCGGATTCAATTTACGAGCGATCTGCTGCCGTCGGATGTTATCGGGCTTTCGATTTACAATCAGCGCGACGGGCGTTTTGAATGGAACGCCGGACCGATTTTCTCGAATATCGTGTTAGCCGACGAAATCAACCGCGCCACGCCGAAAACCCAATCCGCGCTTTTGGAAGCGATGGCGGAAGAACAAATCACGGTCGAAGGTGTTTCGCGCCCGCTGCCTTTGCCATTTATGGTCGTGGCGACGCAGAATCCGACCGAGCATCACGGAACTTATCCTTTACCGGAATCGCAGTTGGACAGATTTATGCTGCGGCTGCACATCGGCTATCCGAGTTTGAACGACGAACGCGAGATTCTGCGCGACCGCAAGCGCGAAAATCCGCTGCGCCGAGTCGAAGCCGTAATGTCGGAAGCTGATATTATTGAATTACAGCGCAGAGTTTCGGAAGTGCGCGTGGATGAAGTTTTGGTTGAATACCTATTAAATATCGTCGCGCAAACCCGGCAGAACGACGCGCTCGAACTCGGCATCAGCCCGCGCGGAACGCTTTCGCTGTTTCGCGCCGCGCAAGCCGTCGCGCTCATCGAAAACCGTGATTTCTGCATTGCAGACGACATCAAAAAACTGATCCTGCCGGTTTTCGCGCACCGCGTGATTGTCAATTCGCGCCAGACGGCGAGCGGCAAACGCCGCAGTTACGAAGCCGAACAGATTCTGCGCGACATTTTGCAGAAAACAAACGTGCCGATTTAGAAAGTCGAATGGAATTTGAATGGAACGAGCGAAAAGCAAAAGAAAACATTGAAAAGCACGACGGCGTTAGCTTTAACGAGGCGACGCTGGCGTTTTACGACGATTGGGCAATCGAAGAGTTTGACGATGAGCATTCGGATATTTCGGAAACAAGATATGTTTTGATTGGGCTGTCAACCAATCGTCTGCTCCGCGTAACTTAGTAACTTATACGCTCAGAGGCGAAGAAAACATCAGAATTATTAGCGCGGAAAAAGCTCGACCGTTTGAAAAAAGAGCCTACAATAAAAACCGAAATGAATACGACCGCTGACAAAATAATCGAAGTCGAAGTAACGGAAGCCGATTTGGAAGAAATGCGAAACCAAGGCACTGCCGAAAATGATTTGCCGGCAATCGGCATCAAACGCTATCGCGCCGCACGGCATAAAATCAAGGACAAATCTAAAATCACGCTTTTGATTGATTCGGAAGTTTTGGAACATTTTGAAAGGAAAGAACGCGAAACCTTCCAATCTCGAATTAACGAAGAACTTCGCCGGATAATGGAACGCGACCGCGCCGAAGAATCTAAAAATAAAGAAAAAATACCGGCTTAATGAATCTCCGCAAACTCGCCCAGCTTTTCAGTTTCCGCGACATCCGCAATGCCGTTCTCGGTTTGTCGGTGGTGGTCGGCGGGCTGGGTTTGGCGGGTTTTACGATTTACGCACATCAGTCGGGGCGGTATGAATTGGCGGGTTGGGCGGCGGGCTTGTCGCTGGTCTTTGTGCTGGTGATCGTCGTCTTTGTCGTGCCGCCGCTGGCGCGTTCGGCAAGCACTGAAGCCTCGCAGATGAATCTGCCGTTTGAAGTTACGGTCGGCGGCGCGATGATTATCGTCTTGATGGTAATCGTCAGCTTTCTGGCGTGGAATACGGGCAACAATCTGTTGTTTCTGATTTTATCGTTTCTGGCGGCTTCGCTGATCGTCGGATTTTTGATCGGGAGCGTTTGTTTGAAAAGGCTGGACGTGAAGATGCGTTTCCCCGAAACGATTTTCGCCGGAGAGTTAACGCCGATTCTCGTCAGTCTGCATAATCGCAAGCGAATTTTCCCGACGTTTTCGGTCGTCGCCCAGGTTCGCGGCAAAGAGCGCGAACAATCAATCGTCTTCGACGAATTAAAACAGATTCTGCCGGAAAAATGGGCGGATAAAATCACCAAGCCGCCGATTATCAAACACACGCTCGACTATTTCGTCCACATTCCGCGCCGCGAAACCGCCGAGAATAAAGCCGAACATATTTTTCAAAGGCGCGGGCGATTTATCATCAAAGACTTTGAACTTTCGACGAAATTTCCGTTCGGATTCTTTCGCCATCGCCGCCGTCTTTCCGCGCAGGAGACGGAAATTATCATTTTCCCGCAGGTTGTGCCGATTGACGCGGAGACGATTGATTTGCCGATTGAAATCGGGAAACTAATCACCAATAAAAAAGGTTCGGGGCAGGATTTATTGGGAATGCGCGATTACCAGCCGCTCGACGATTTGCGGCGCGTGGACTGGAAGGCGACGGCGCGAACCCGGCGTTTAATCGTCCGCGAATTCTCCGCCGAAGACGATCAGCGCGTAACGATAATTTTCGACACGTGCCTGCAACCCAGCGAAAACGCCGTAAAATTATCACTGCGCGAAAAGATCGAAGCCGAACAGAGAGGCGGAGACATCTCGCCCGTCTCCGAAAGATTTGAAAAGGGTGTCAGCCAAACCGCGTCATTGCTCGCGCATTTCACCGAAGCGCAGTCGGAAATTCGTCTGATTATTGACGAAAAAGTCGGCGAATTCGGCATCGGCGCGATTCATCTGAACGAATGTCTGAAACGCCTTGCACTCGTCGAACCGAATTTCGACGAAGCGGCAAAGTTGCCGTTTGAAACTTTGGAAGATGTGCTGTTTGAAAGGGAAAACAGTTATACTTTTTTCGTTTCGGCGGAAGGCAGGGAAAGTTTGCCGAACGAATTGATTAACGAAGCGAAGATTATAAACTTTTAAATTATGAAAAAGCTCATTTACATTTTGATTGGAATCGCTACCTTTTCAGTTGGCTTTTGGATTTTTCAACTGCGTCCGCTAGTCGTTCCGGTTTCGCTTTGCGAAATCTCACAACACGCCGAGTTTTTTCAATCGAAACAAATTCGCGTTAAAGCCTTTTTGGATAATGTCAGAGTGGATGAAGACGGCAGAGAAAATTTTTCCGTTTCCGATCTTGGAAAAGGTTGCATTACGGGCGCAACTTTGGAAATTTCCGAACAGTTGAAGAGCAAGTTAAAAGGCGATGAAACCTTTCAGAACTTTATCAGTGAACTGCGTGGTGAAAATGATGAAATATACAAAAGGCGCGATGGAAACGGATTGTTTGTCGCCGAAATTGAAATAGTTGGACAAATTAGAAAGGTTGAGGAAAGCGAATATGGAGTAATCGCAAGTCCGCCGCCGTTTATAATTACGGCAAATGAAATTAAACAAATCTCACCGATTCGATTTGTCAACAATGAAGAAATTATGAGACTTCGCTAATCGAAATAACTTCAACTTGAAATTCTTGTCATAAAACTCACATCAGCGGTGTTTTACCTTTTGAAAGCGGCGGTTTGGCTTTACTAAATGACTGACAGCGTAAAAATGTTAATGGACGCGATGCTTCAGGCGGGAACGACGACGATGAAGGCGGAGAAAATCGGATTTGATGAGGCTTTTACGCTTCACCATCGAACGGTTTTCCGTGCGGCGCGGTCAATCGTGCGCGACGAGATGCTCGCCGAAGACGTAACGCAGGAAGTTTTTTTGAAACTGCATCACAATATGGACGCGATTGAGAATGAAGAAATGCTGCGTCCGTGGCTGATTCGCGTGGCGTTGAATGTGGCGAAAAACACTTTGCGGGGAAACATCAGGGCGAACACGAGAGAGGAAAATTACGTCAAAGAAATTGACGAAACGACTGATTTTACAGCGGAAAAAGACTACGAACAGCGAATGAATGCTAAAGAAGTGCATCGCGCTCTGAGTTTGATTAAGGAACCTCTGCGAAGCTGTTTGGTTTTGAAACAGCAGGGTTTGTCTTACAAAGAAATTGCGAGCAGTTTGGAATTGAACGAAACGAGCATCGGCACGTTCGTCGCCCGCGCCAGACAGGAATTCGTCAGGCATTACGGGAAAATCGGGGGGAAAGTATGATGGATAAATGTTTGGACATCGGCGCGGTGCAGGCGTTTTTGGACGGCGAACTCGATTGTGAACAATCGGAGATGGTCGCGCATCACGTCGCGGCGTGCGGCGAATGCGCGATAATGCTCGCCGTCGCCGAAGAGGAATCGGCGTTTGCTTTTACCGCTCTCGAACAGGAATTTAATACTTTAGTTCCGACGCAGAGACTCTGGACGAAAATCAACGATTCAATCGAGCAGGAAAAGAAATCTTTCTGGACACCGATTTTCGCGTTTTTCAAACAACCTTCGATTGCCGCGTTTGCCGGATTGCTGATTGTCGCCGGACTTTTCGCGCTCGTTTTGAATCGCGGAAATGTTGAGGAAACAAGATTCATCGCTGAGAACAATCAAAACAAAACGGCTGTCAATGTTTCCATTCCGCAAGCAATCGAACCGAATCTGCCGCCGGTGCGAATCGCGCCGCTAACCGAAGAATCAAAATTTATCGCGGTTTCAAACGTGAGAAATAATCGAAGCGTGATTCGCGTGATTCAGGCGAAGGCGGTTAACGGAAATCGAAAACCGAGCGTCAAACTCACTAAGCCGGAAGTCGAAAATGACTTTTCAGCGCAGCCGTCGAACGAGATTTTGACGGGCGAAGACAGTTACCTCAAAACGATTGCAACGCTAACCGAATCGGTGGAAAACCGCAAAGACGAAGTTTTGAAACCGTCGGCGCGATTCGCGTTCGAGCGCGATTTAGCCGTTGCCGACAACGCCATCAAAACGATGAAGGCGGAAATTAAACAGAATCCGAAAGATGAATCGGCGAAACAGATTCTGCGCTCTTCATATCAAAATAAAATTGATCTGCTCAGTTCGGTCGCTGATAAAACGGAATTGATGGCGAGTTTGAAATGAGTTTTTCATAAGCGGCGAAAATTTATTTAGACTTCTCTCTGCGACCTCCGCGCCTCTAGCGTGAAAATCTTCTCACGCAGAGGTCGTAGAGGTCGCAGAGAGAAGAGAGAAGAATCAAATTTTTTAGTTGATCTGGATACGAAAACGGAAAATGACGGTAAAAGAACTTTCACAAAAATTGAACATCGCGCTTTTTATCGGAATTTTTTGTCTGTCCGCAAGTTTCGCCGCCGCCGCCGAAAAATCAATTGCCGTTGACGCGAAGGTCAGCATCTCCTTGTGCGTTTCACGGGGAAGATTGACGATCAACGGTTGGGATCGCCGCGAAATCAGGGCGTATGCCGGCGGCAGCGAAGTCGGTTTCAAGGTTCTGCAAAAAAGCAAACAGAACAACAACGCCGTCTGGGTGATGGTTGTCGGTTTCGACACGATGAAAAAGCAGACGGTGAACGGGGACGAATGTTTATCGGGCGACGACATCGAGATTGACGTGCCGCGCGGGGCGACGGTGGATGTTAAAAATAACGAATCCGAGACGACGATTAGCTCGGTGGCAAAGGCGACGGTGAAAAACGTCGGCGGCGGTATTTTCTTGAACGACATCGAACACGGCGTTGACGCGACGACTTACGAAGGCGATGTAACGGTCGAAAAATCCGGCGGCGCGATCACTCTGTCCAGCACGACGGGCAACATCATCGCGTTCGATTTGCTGCCGTCGGAAATCGGCGACACTTTCAAAGCGCGAACCAACAGCGGCGCGATCACTCTGCAAAATATCGAACACCGGCAGATGGAAATCAACTCGAATTCCGGTTCGATGAAATATACGGGCGAATTTCAAAACGGCGGACAATACAAATTCGGAACGCAAAACGGTTCGATTTCACTGGCGATTCCTTCCGATTCCTCGTGCAAAATTCTCGCCTCCTACGGCTACGGCGCGTTTAATTCGGAGTTGCCGCTGCAAAACGTCCTGAAAAGTCCGGCTTCCAAAACGCAGAGTTTGACGGCGATGATGGGCGCGGGCGACGCGACGCTTAACTTGACGACTTACAGCGGCGCGATTCGGATCAGGAAAAAATAATTCTTTTAGAGCGAGAAATCGGAAATGAGAAATGAGACTGAACTTTTAGCTCTCGTTTCTCATTTCCGATTTCTCATCTATAATAAAATCCAGTTTAACAAACAAATTTCTTCCCCAAACGTAGAATTAAAGATGAACGGCGCAGGAAACGTCATCGGGCAGACGCTCGATGACAAATACAGAATCGAAAGCGAAATCGGCAAAGGCGGAATGGGAACGGTTTATCTCGCCACGCACGTCGGCACGGAGCGACCCGTCGCCCTGAAAATCATCGCGCCCGAATTTATGCAGCGGCTCGAATTCGTCGAACGCTTCAAACGCGAAGCCCGCGCCGCCGGACGACTGCGCCATCCGAACGTCGTTAATGTTACGGATTTTGGTTTCGCCGCCGCGACGGGCGGCAGCGTCGCTTATCTCGTAATGGAATATCTCGACGGCTGCACTCTGGGCGAGATTCTCGAAGAAGAAGAAAAATTGCCGCTCGCTTGGACGCTCGATATTTTGGAACAGGTTTGTTCCGCCGTTCAGGAAGCGCACGAACAGGGAATTATTCACCGTGATTTGAAGCCGGATAATATCTGGCTCGAACCGAATCAGCGCGGCGGCTACACGGTAAAAGTTCTCGATTTCGGCATCGCCAAACTCGAAGAACAAATGCCCAAATCGCCAACCTCGGCAGCAAACGGTGCATTTGCGATGACGGAAAATTTTCAGTCGAGAACCACCGTCGCCGATCATCCGAACGGCGGCACAATCGCCGAAAACGGCAGTGCCACCGCCCGCATCGAAGCGAAAACCGCCGCTCACAGTTTTCATCCGCCTTCCGAATCGGGAACTTTGATTCAATCCGACACGACCGATTCCGAATCGGGAACGCTGATTCAAACGAGCGATATAAATTTGGAATCAGGAACGCTGATTCAATCAAAAGAAGTTAACCTCGAATCGGGAACGGCGATTTTGCCCGCGCCGCCGCTTCGCACCTTGAAATCAATCGAAAACGGCGGGACGAAAATAATCACCGCCGCGTCCGACACCGACAAACTTTTGAGCGAAGCAAATTCGGCAGCGAATTTAACGCGCGTCGGCGCGGTTTTGGGAACGCCTCTGTATATGTCGCCGGAGCAGTGTCGCGGCGAAAAACTGTCGCGGCAGTCGGATATTTACAGTCTCGGCGTGATCGCCTATCAAATGCTTTCGGGCAAAACTCCGTTCGGCGGCGATTACTTGGCGGTGATGGAATCGCACAAAGAATCCGCGCCGCCGCCGCTCGAAGCCAAGAAAATCCCGAAGAAAATCAAACAGGTCGTCGCCTCGTCGCTGGCGAAAGACCTCGCCAGCCGACCGGCGACCGCGCTCGCCTTCGCGTCCGAACTGCGCGCCCAATCCGAAGGCTTCGGTTCGCTCTATCGCCGCGCTCTGGTCATTTACAGCGAGCATCTGACAAAATTTCTCGGTTTGACGATACTGCTTTATCTGCCGATTTTCGTCCTGACGGCGTTTCAGTTGGTGTTGTCTTTTTTAGCGGTCAACGACGAGATAAACAGCACGACGAAAGGCATTTTGAGTGCCGTCTTAAAACTTTTATCAACATTTCTCGCAATGTTCTGCGGCTACCTGATTTTCGGCACGATCACGTGGCTGGTCGCGCAGATTCTCGCCGTCCCGCTACGTCCCGTCAAAGTGCGTCCGGCGTTTGAGATGGCTCGCCGCCGCTGGAAAACTTTCGCCGGAACCGGAATGCTGTCGGCGATTCTGACGCTGCTCGGCTACGGTTTGTTTTTTCTGCCCGGATTATATTGCTCGATTATTCTGGCGTTGGTCGCGCCCGTCGTGATGATGGAAAATCTGCGCGGATTCGACGCTCTCAAACGCTCGAAGGCTCTGGTCAAGCGTTCGCTGCGAACGACGACCGCCGTGATCGTCATAATGTTTTTCGTGCCGCTGGTCGGCTCCGGCTTGATCGCTTTTATCTCCAACGCGACGGCGAAATCCTTTTCGACCAGCTCGGAGAAAATTGCCGTCTCGCGTGAAAAAGCGGCGGAGACGGCGGCGGGCGGAGAAACCGTTTCGGATTTGCAGGTTAAAACCGAAGAAGACAAATCCAATGACGTGCAAATTAAAATCAACGGCAGCAACGTGCAGATCAGCCAGCCAATCGAATCGAAGAATATGAGCCAGAGCATCAAGGAAACGATTCGGGAGGCTCTGACGGAGATTCTGCTGTTGCCGTTTCAAATTTTCATCGCGTCGTTTTCCTCCATCGTCGTCGCGCTGCTTTATATGAAAACGCGGCAGGTCGGCGGCGAATCAATGAAGGATTTGCTCGAACAATTTGAAGCATCCGAACAGCCGCGCAGCAATTGGCAAAAGCGCGTCAAGGCGCGTCTCGAACAGTCGGGCAAACAAACGAGCCGCTCCTGAATCTCACATAAAGCCTGACAAATTACTCTCCCGGTTTTCGAGTTATGAAAATATACGTTTTCTTTTTGCTGTTTTTCTTTGCCCTGACAATTCGAGCGCAAACTTTCGAGCGTGATTTTCTATTATCTGAAAACGGCTTGATCAACATCACCAACCTTTACGGGCGCGTCAACGTTATCGTCGAAACAACCGCGAATAACGAAGAAGACGCGGAAGAAAAAACCGTACGGATCAAAGCATTTTTCTCCGCGCCGAACGTCAAAGAAAGCGATTTGAAAATCACCGATATAAAAGACCGTCTGGAAATCGTCGCCGCGCCGACCGACGCGAAAACGCGAATTGATTTGACGCTGAAAATTCCGGCGAAAATGCGTTTGAAAATCGAAACCGGAGACGGCGAAGTTCGCATTGACGGCGAGGTCGAATCCGCCGAAATCAAAACCGATTCCGGCACGATTGCGGCGAGTGTTCCGCTCGACGATGTGCGCTACGATTTCGTCTGGACGGACTCGCGCCCGCGCTTTTTAAGCGATGTCGAACTCGCCGAAGTCAACGAAAAAGCGGGCGGCAAATTCGTCGTCAACGGCAGAATCGGGGAAAAGCGCAAAAGTAAAAAGACGAAAAGTAAAAGTGAAGACGCGCCGCCAACGCCCGTAGATATTACGCCAAAAACCGAAAGTGAAACGGAGATCAAAAAAAACCGGAAACCAGAAACCAGGAACCAGAAACCCGTTAAACTAAACTTCACCACCGCACGCGGAATCATTCTGCTGAACGTGCCGCCGAATGAAGTGATGAGCGATTTGCGCGAGCGACCTTTGACGGAGGCGGCGAAGGCGATTGTCCGCAGCGGCGATTCGGTTTTGACTGAAGCGATTCGCCGCGCCGCGCCGAAATACTTCGGCGATTACGCGAAAACTCTGCCGCCGCGCAAGGCATTTCCGAACTTCACGCAAATTGAAAAGTCGGAAAGCAAGGCGAATTCACCCGTCAAAAAAGTTATTGTCAGAGTTACCGACATCAATAACCGCAGCGTTGCCGACTTGAAAGCCGAAGATTTTGAAGTGTCGGAATTAAACGAGAACCGTGAAATAATAGCGGTCGAAGCGGCGAACGCGCCGTTCAATCTGGTGCTGCTGCTCGATGTTTCGGGCAGCGTAGATACTTACGTTGATTTTATCCGCAAAACCGCTCGAAATTTCGTCAATTCGGTGAACAAGGACGATAAAGTCGCGCTGATAATTTTTAACGAAGATGTCAAAACGCTCTCGACTTTTACGACCGATAAAGGCAAACTTTCCGAGTCCTTGAACACCTTCGACGCGGGCGGCGGCACGGCTTATTACGACGCGCTGGCGTTTGCGCTGGCGGAAACTCTGCGCCCGCTGAAAGGCGAACGCACCGCGATTGTCGCGCTCACCGACGGCGACGATAATCGGTCTTTTTTGCCGTTCGACGCGCTTTTAGGTTCGATTCAGGAAAGCGGGGCGTTGATTTATCCGCTGTATGTGCCGTCGGGGTTGATCGCGGCGACGGCGAATAATAACGCGCTGAATTCGGTCGATCCTTTGCGGGCGCGTTACGACGGCTTGACGACAAAAGCGACCGACGAAGGCGAAAAACTCGCCGAAGTTTCGGGCGGTGTCTATTATCCGATTCGGCAGTTAAGCGAACTGCAAAAGGCTTACGACGACATCGCCGTTCAGCTTCGCACGGCTTATTCGATAACTTTTCGGTCAAATACAGCGCAAATCGGCGAGCGTTCTTCGCCGCGCTTGAAGGTCAAGGTCAAGCGTAAAGATTCATTCGTGAAATTGGGTGTGGTGAGTGCGATTGACGAAAAATAATGAAACTCGAAAAAACGCCGCGCAAAATAACCATCGGCTTTTATATTTTAACTTTTCTGTGGCTGTTTATTTTTTCGTTCGATGCGTTCTCGCAATCGGAAGAAATTTCCGGCAGCATCGAGCGCGTAAAATACAAGCAATTCGTCAATGACCGATTACGCGAATCGAAGCTCGAAAACTTCGACATCAACAAATCTGCGGGCGCGTTTCTCTTATCAAACGGCAGTGAAACCATCGCCGTCAGTCGCTGGATTTCGCCCAAGCGGACGCGCTCGTATCCTTACGAAAGAGTTTACGACACGCTCACGCATTCGGGCAGGAAAGTGACGATCATTCCCGCCGTTAAAGACGAAGGTTTGGGCGGCGAGCGCGACTTTTTGCAGTGGGACACGATTGCTTTGATGAGCCTTTTAGACGTTCACGTCGTTTTGGCTTATTACGATTCCGCCGAAAAAAACACGAAACGCGCCGACCAAATCACGAAACAAAAATTCGATAATCTCTATATCACATCGCGCTTAAACGAGTTTTTCGCTTTTCAGGGAACGCCGCGCCAATGGAACGAACGCGAAGCCAAACAATTGAAAGCGTCGTTTGAAAAAGCCAAACTCGCTTACGCTAAAATCTCGGAGGAGACGAAAACCTATCTGCACGACGAAACGGCTTTGGACAGCTTGATAAAAGCCGCCGAAACGCCGCAGAAATTCCTCGAATTCTCCCGCGCCAAATCGCAAAAAGCGCAAGCCAGAGAATTCGTAACCGAACAGCCGAAAGAAGCCTTGGCGACCGACACGAAAGCTAAAGTTACGATCAACAACGCGCTGTTCGGCAGATACTTTTTTACCTGCGACGAAACGCGCATCGAAGCGAACACCGTTTATTTAACCGAAGCCAAACACAGCCAGCGCACCAAATACCCAAGCAAAAACGACATCAAAGACGGCTTGATAAAAATGATGCTTTACACGAATCTGACGAACGTCAAAGTCGGCGCGAAACCTTACAGCTTAAAAGTGCAAATCCGCCTGACTTCAAACCAATTAAACGGCTCGACCAATTCCGACGCGAAAGCCGCAGAAATCGAGAAGTTTTTCATCGAAAACACTTTCGGTTCAGCCGACGTAAACTTTTTCGTCAAACTGTTTGGTGAAGCGCGGGAAAATAAATTTATGATAATTTTAGAACACGGTGAAACCGCCAAGTAATGGAAATAACAGCGCAAATTATTGCAGGCATCAGGTATAAACCGATTTTGAAATGTAATTTGGCAGAAGTCGCAATTGAAGATTTTAATATCAATTCGGCTAAATCCTCCTGCATAATCTTCGCCGGACAAAATCGTCTGGCAGTCAGTAAATGGATTTCACCGAAGCGCACTCGGTCATATCCCTACGAGCGCGTTTACAACACCTTTTCCGTTTCCAAACGCATCACCGTTATTCCCGTCGTCAAAGATGAGGGCGCGGCTGGCGACCGAGATTTTTTGCAATGGGACACAATTTCGCTGATGAGTTTACTCGACGTTTATGTGATTACTGCCTACTACGAAACGGCTGAAAAACATCGCACCCGTGAAGGGAAAATCACCGGTCAAAAATTTAATGACGACTTTGTGCAAGATAAAATAAATGAAATTTTCAACTATCACAGTTCGGCTCTGCACTGGAATTTGAAAGAACTAAAAAAAGTTTCAAGCGTTGTAGAAAAAGCGCGAAAATTCTATAAAGAGATTGCCGAAAAAACAAAAGTTGCTTTTCACAACGAACGCGGATTGGAATCGTTCGCCGCTTCACTCGCTGAGGATTTGTCGAACTTTATGGAGAGTTCCCGACTGAAAGCGCAATCGGCGCAGGAAAGAGAATTTTTGACGTTTCAGCCGAAAGAAATTTTAGCGACGCAAACCAAAGCAAAAATTACCATCATCAACTATCTCGGCGGAAAGTATTTTTTTACGGTTGACGAAATTTTGATAAAAGATGAAAGACTGTTTTTGATTGAATCGAAGCATACTAAAAACGCCAAACTTCCGAGCCTTGGCGACATCAAGGACGGCTTGTTGAAAATGATGCTTTACACCAATCTTGAGAATGTTACGATTGACGGTAAATTACTGGCAGCTTCGCCGATTTTGAATTTGACTTCTGAGAAACTCGAAGGCGAAATCACTTCAAGTTCGATAAGCGAAGCAAAAATGCAATTCTGGCGCGTGAATAAATTCAACAAAAATCAAGCTGTTTTGACGGAAAGTTTGTTCGCCGAAGCCTCCGCCAACAATTTCGCTGTCAGATTAGGAAAAATATAAAAATGATTCGCAGTCCTTTGCGCTATCCGGGCGGAAAAAGCCGCGCCGCCGAAAAAATCGCCGCGCTTATTCCGCCGTTTGAAGAATTTCGAGAGCCTTTTGTCGGCGGCGGCTCGGTTTTTATTCGTCTCAAGCAAAAGTTTCCGCGTAAACAATTCTGGATCAACGATAAATACACCGAGTTGGCGAAATTTTGGAAGGTTTTGCAAAATGATTCGGCAAGTTTGATCGAACAAATATGGAGTTGGAAAAGTCAATTTACGGACGGCAGGCAACTGTTTTACTTTTTGCGGGAAAACATCGGCGAATTCGATGAAATAAAAGTTGCCGCCGCTTTTTTCGTTTTCAACCGCATCACTTTTTCCGGCACGACCGAAGCGGGCGGATTTTCGGTGCAGGCTTTTGAAAAGCGTTTTACCGATTCGAGCATCGAAAGATTGTTGAAAATGCCGGAGATTTTAGATGACTTAAAAATTACGAATCTTGATTATGAAACTGCATTGAGTGTTGAAGGTGAAGACGTTTTCATCTTTCTTGATCCGCCGTATTTTTCGGCGACGAGTTCCGCGCTTTACGGGAAAAACGGCAGTCTGCACAAAAAATTCGACCACGAAAGATTTGCCGAACATCTGAAGAATTGTCCGCACCGATGGCTTTTAACTTACGACGATTCGCCATTTGTTCGTGAACTTTATTCTTTTGCCGACATCACGAATTGGAGTCCGACTTACGGAATGCGGAATGTAACCGCCGATTCCAACCAAAAAGGCAGCGAACTTTTTATTTCAAATTATGATCTGAAATTTGCGACAGAAAAACAAAAGACCTTCGCTTTTACCAAATGAAATCTTCACTCTTACAATCACTTTTCGACGAACAGGAACGCCGTCCGATGTCGGTTTCGGAATTGAACGAGCAGGTGAAAAACGCGCTTGAAAAGAGTTTCGCGTCAGTTTGGATCGAGGCGGAAATCGTCAATTTTACGGCGGCGCATTCCGGGCATTGGTATTTTACCTTGCACGACGGCGATTCGCAGTTGCGGGCGGCGTGTTATATCCGCAATAATATGCGGATTCGTTTTCAGCCGTTCGACGGATTGCAAGTGCGCGTGCGCGGGAAACTTTCGGTTTATCAACCGAAAGGCGAATATCAAATGCTCGTTGAATCTTTGGAGCCGTTCGGCGAAGGTGCGCTGAGAGTCGCCTACGAACAGATTAAACTCAAGCTCCAAAAAGAAGGTTTGTTTGACGAGGACTTGAAGCGCGAACTACCGTTTTTTCCTAAAAGAGTCGGAGTTGTGACATCTCCGAACGGCGCGGCGTTTCACGATATTTTGAATGTTCTTTCGCGTCGGACAAAAACGGTTGACGTTTGTCTGATTCCGACGCGGGTGCAAGGGGAATTTGCGGGCGAAGAAATTACGAACGCAATTGAATTAGCCAATAAATACAACAAAATTTCCAAAGATAAAATTGATGTTTTGATCGTCGGGCGCGGCGGCGGATCAAGGGAGGATTTGTGGGCGTTTAATGAAGAGCGCGTGGCGCGGGCGATTCGCAACTCAGCGATTCCGGTGATTTCCGCCGTCGGACACGAAATTGACACGACGATTGCCGATTTCGTGGCGGACAGACGCGCTCCGACACCGAGCGCGGCGGCGGAAATCGTCGCCGGCAGCGAAGACGCGATCACCGAATTTATCGTGCGGAAAACGCAGGATTTGTATCAAACGGTCGGTTACAAACTGCTCGCCTCGCGTGCCGATTTACAAAAGCTCGCTCTCTCTTCGGTTTTTACGGAATTTCCGCAAAGCATCAAAGATCGGCGTTACGAAATCGAAGATTCGATCGAATCAATGCGCGTCGCGCTAACGGCGAAATTGAACGCCGGAAGCAAACTTTTGCAGAATATCACGGCGCGTTTGTCGCCGCTGAAACTCGCTTCGCAGTTGAACGATAAAAAAACGCGGCTTGCTGTTTTGAAACAAAAACAAATTTCCGCGATCAAAGATGTTGCCGATGCAAAAGACGAAAAACTGAAAATTAAAATGGCGCAGCTCAACGCGCTTTCGCCTTTGGCGGTTTTGAATCGCGGTTTCTCGATTGCGGAAAACGAACGCGGCGAAATTCTGCGCGATGCGAAAAACGTCAAAGCGAACGAAAAAGTGAAAATTCGCCTGGCGCGTGGCACAATAGAAGCGAGGGTTACGGAGATTGAGTAAACGCTACTTTAAAGAAGTTTGAGTCGTTTTCATTTTGCATTTTGCGTTCTAAATTTCTCCGCATAGAAATTTAGAACGCAAAATTTCCGACTTCCTGAACGGCTTGTAATAACGATGTCAAGATTTACGGTTGATTTGGACGAATCGAAAAAGGAAAACGCTCTGCCGCAGAAAACGGCGGTTCCGCCTTCTTTGGAAAATCAAACTGCGCCGAAAAAATCCGGCGTGTTCAGGAAAATTCTGGAAATTTTCGGTGTTGCGCTCGTTCTGATTTTGATTGTCGGCGGTATCGGCGGCTATTTTTACTGGCGGAATTTGAAAAAATCGCCGCAGTATTCACTTGCGCTTCTCGTTGATGCGGCGCGGCGCGACGATCAGGCGGCGATTGACGAATTGGTTAATACCGATGCCGTTGTGGACGATTTTATGCCGCAAATCACCGACAAGGCGGTCGAGCTTTACGGGCGCAATCTCGCGCCCGCGACGATTCAGAAAATGGCGCAGGTCGCCGCGCCTTTGCTGCCCGCCGTTAAGCAGCGCGCCCGCACCGAAGTCCCGAATTTGATTCGGGAGAAAACCAAACAATTTGAAAATATCCCGTTTTGGGTAATCGCCGTCGGCGCGTCGAGATACCTGGAAATCACCAACGAAGGCGAAAAGGCATTCGTTAAAAGCAAGATTCCCGAACGTCCGCTCGAAGTAACTTTGAAGCGAAATGGTGAAAAGTGGCAAGTTATCGCCGTTAAAGATGAAGTCTTGGCGCGGCGCGTGGCGGAAAAAATCGGGCAGGATTTAATTGTTGCGGCACAGAAGGGAAGTTTGCAGAAGGCGGGCGAGCAGCTCGGCGTTTCCAATTTGGCGGACGCTCTGAAAAAGGCGCAAGACCTCTTTAAATAATTTATGGCGGAGAAAAAACAAACATTTGAAACATCACTGAAGGAATTGGAAAAAATCGTGCGGCGTTTGGAGGAAGGCGATTCGTCTCTGGAAGATAGTCTCAAACTTTTTGAAGACGGCGTAAAACTGTCGCGCGAATGTCAGGAAAGACTAAATCAAGCCGAGCGGCGCATCGAAATTTTGCTGAAAGACGAAAACGGCAACCCGGTTTTGCAGGCGATTGGAGCGGAAGACGTGCGCGAAGAACGCGAGCCGAAGATCAAAAAAAGAATCGTTTTCGAGGATGACGACGATGACGAATCTCCATTTTAGGCAGTCGAATTCATCAATAAAAAATCGTCGGCAAATTACAAATTGCCGACGATTTTTCGGTCGCATAAAACAAAATTCCAGCCGGATTATTTTTTCTTAGCCGGAGTCTTTTTTGCCGGAGCCTTCGCCGCCGGTTTTGCCGCCGCCGCTTTCGGGGCGGCTTTGGCTGCCGGTTTCGCGGCTGCCTTTGGTGCGGTTTTAGTCGCCGCCGGTTTCGCCGCAGTTTTCGGAGCCGCTTTTGCCGCCGGTTTCGCCGTAGATTTCGCCGCTGCCTTTGTCGCCGGTCTCGCTGTCGCCTTTGGAGCCGCCGGTTTTGCGGCTGATTTGGCGGGTGCTTTCGGAGCCGCTTTAGTCATCGCTCTCGGAGCCGCCTTGGTCGTCGGTTTTGCCTTCGCCGCCGGTTTTGCCGCGGCTTTCGGAGCCGCTTTTGCCGCCGGTTTAGTTGTTTTTTTCGTTGCCATACTTTCTCCTTAAAATGTGTTTAAAATCGTGTTAAAACAGTCTTACGAGAAAATTCTTACGCGAATAGACAGCGTGTGTCAAGACTTTTTTTTCTATATCAAGGTATTTTCGGAAAAATAATCGAATAATGGGCGAATAATGGTCTAAAAGGCATAATTTTCAGGAATTTGCGACTTTAACTTCAACAACTTAATCAGCCGATGTTAAAGTTCGGGTTGAATAAAAAACGCCTCCGTTTCGTAAGAAAAACGGAGGCGTTTCTAAAAGGCGAATCAAACGTGAAATTTAGTTTCTCGAACCCATAAAAATCCGCAGAATATACCAGAACAAAAGCGCGACGCTGGCGAACAGCGAGAGCGAAGCGGCGACGTGCTGGTTGGTGTTGTAGCGGTGCAGAATGTTCGACGTATCATATAAAATTGCGCCGCCTGCAAACGCGACCATCGCAAAAGCGAAGAAACTGCCGAGACTGAATCCGAAAACGATTCCCGCTGCGATAAAGCCGAGCGCGACGAAACCGCCAATCGTCAAAATCGGACCTAAGAATGAAAAGTCTTTCTTCGTTAAAAAGACGACCGCCGTTAATCCTAAAAACAATCCGAGCGTCGTGATTCCGGCTTGCCCGAAAATCTCTAAACTGTTGGAGCGAGCCGATGCCATAAACAGCAGCGGCAGAAAAATGATTGATTCGGCGACGATGAAAAGTCCCAAACCGGCATACTGCAACGCTTTAGAAGTTTGCGAATTCGCCCACCACTGCGCGAGCATCGAAATTCCCATGAACGCGCCCAGCACGATCAGCCACGAATAACGTCCGCCGAGCATCGTCTGGGCAATCGCCAAACCCGCGCCCGATGTGATGAGGTAGCCTTCAATCAAAGTAAAAACCAGAACCGCGCCCGCCAGATGCAGATACGTCTTGCGGATAAAAGACGCGCGTTCTTCCGGCATCGCGTCCGCCGCCGAATAACCTGTTCTAAACTCGTCGTAAGTTGTGTTCATATAAATTTTTAACCTCGTAATCTTTGATGCTTGTTTGGAAAAAATAACTGTCTGAATTTAAGTTTTACAGCGGGATTATAACACAGGATTTCGTCGAATTTGAATGCCGGAAAAACGGCGGTGCGAATTTCGGTTAAGCGAACGTCCGATCAAATTCGGAAACTTTTTGTGAAGTTTTCAGATAACTTAACCGTAAGCCGACGCGATTTTTCCAGGCAACTTGAGAGCGTGTTCGGAGGTTCATATATTAACGCAGGTTATTTTGAAAAGTATTATTTGCGACGAAGTTTTTTGAAGTTGCAAAAAAACAATGTCGAAGTTGATGGTTTTAACTTGAGAAACCGTCCGCTTCGATGGGGCATTTGTTGAAAAACAAAATCTAAAGGGAGAAAAAGGAAGGTTACAGTATGAAAAGAATAATGATGACGATTGGCGGCTTGAGTTTATTTACGGCTTTATTTTTGACGAGCATTATTTTCGCCGGTGCGAGCGTTCGCGGAGAATCTTTTGATAACGGTTTGCAGGATAATTCGATGCAGAACGGCAACAAAACGAAAAAGGAGAAGAAATCGAAAAAGGATAAAGGTAATAAAAACTCCAATTCGATGAATTCTAATATGATGATGAATTCGACTCCGACCAACGACTCGAATTCGATGATGATGAATTCTTCAAACGCCATAGTTGACGCGAATATGATGATGAACAGCAACGCGCCGATTGATCCGAATATGATGAACGCCAATGTGTTCACCGACGCGAATACGATGAATACTAATTCTGCGGTTGTCGTCAATAGTAATATGCCGCCGATGCGTTAGATCAGCGACATAAAATTTAATAAAAAGCGGATGTCTTTTCAATCGAAAAGACATCCGCTTTTTACAGTGAAAACAAATTATTTCGCTGTCAGCACGTCAATCTTTTCGATGACCGGCGGCGAAGCCAGCAGCGCGTCGGCGTTTGCCATTAACGCTTCGGCGACTTTGCCGTTCAGATGCGCGTCGCGTCCTTCGTCGCCATCGAAGGTATCGAAAATGCCGAACGTCGAAGCGTCGAATTTCACCGCATACCACGTTTTCGTCAGCGGTTCGTCGTTGACCAAATTCAATCCGCCGTTCAGAAACGCTTCGACATCGGCTTCTTTGCCGGCTTTCGCCGTTAATTTTACGAATAATCCTTTTTTAATCATAGTTTTTTCTCCTCGAAGTTCAGAACTTTTATTATATTTCAATCTTTGATTATCAGGCAATTCAATCGTGAATCGCCTTCGTTTACCTGAATGAATCGAGTCTCGGAAGCCGTTTGAAAACCTAAGATATATAGTTTTGCGTCATCGAAGAAGACCGATATAACAGTCCGGCTAGAAACGCCGAATGAAAGTCGCTCTTTACGTCTCGCATCTACTGAATTATCGGGTGCGGCGTTATTTTGCGAACATCTCAGCCAGCACACGCAAAACTTCCTCTTTGGTTTCATCAACCAGCTCGCCTAACTTTTTGAC
>JAYVGL010000045.1:0-2575 GCA_043772175.1 Pyrinomonadaceae bacterium
ATCAAAACGTGAACGAGTCTGTCTGCTCGACAGCGGAGGCGCGTCCAATCTCGGCTCGCACCTTTTAATCGCGGGAATTCGACCGTTGGAAAGTTTGGAAATCACGAACGACGATGCCGGTAAAACGCTCGAAGTTCTGGACGAAAAACTTTCCGATTCAAACGTCGCGCATATTTTTACGATTGCCTATGACTTTGGTCTGAAACTCCAAAACATCGAATCGCGTCAAAAAGAATTCTCGACATTTGCTGAACCCGACGTTTACTTAGCCGCGTTCGACTGCTTGATAATTCACGATTACGACACGAATCAAACTCATCTAACGGGAAACGAAAAACGGTTTGACGAGATTGAAAAACTTCTGGCTGACGATGAATCAATTGAAATTAATCCGACGGAAGAATCACTCGTTTCCTCGAATTTCACGCGCGAAAGTTACATCGAAACAATCGGTAAAATTCAGCAGCGCATTCGGCGCGGCGATACTTATCAAACGAACTTAACGCAACAGATTCGCGCTCAACTGCCGAAAAATCTTTCGCCTCAGCAAATTTTCAATAATTTAAGAAAAGCGCATCCGGCGGCTTTCGCGGCATTTCTAAAACGCGAGAATGACTGCGTGATTTCGGCATCGCCGGAGAGATTCGCAAAATTCCAGATTCCAGATTCCAAATTTCAAACTCCAACTATTTCGGCGAGTCCGATTAAAGGAACGCGACCGCGCAGTCGAACAATCGAAGAAGATTTGCGATTGCGAAATGAATTATTAAATTCTGAAAAAGACCGCGCCGAAAACGTGATGATCGTTGATCTTTTACGGAACGATTTGGGAAGAATCTGCGAATTCGGTTCGGTTGTGGTGGAAAAACTCTGCGATCTGGAAACTCATCCGACGCTTTACCATCTCGTTTCGACGATTAAAGGCAATTTGCGCGAAAACATCAGATTCTCCGACATCTTGAAGGCAGTTTTCCCGTGCGGCTCAATCACCGGCGCACCGAAAATCAGCACGATGCGAATCATTGACAAACTCGAAACGGTTAATCGAGGACTTTCGATGGGCGCAATCGGCTGTTCAATTTCAGATTCCAGGTTCCAGATTCCAGGTTCCAGGTTCCAGGCTCAAGGTTCTACGACTCATATTCCTGAAATTTGGAATCTGGAATCTGGAACCTGGAACCTGGATTTGTCAGTGGCGATTCGCACGATGGTCGTCAGAAATCGGGAAGCGGTTTTCAACGTCGGCGGCGGCATTACGACTGACAGCGTTCCCGAAGACGAATACGAAGAAACGCTTTTGAAGGCGAAGGCTTTGCTGAACGCGATCAACGGAAAATTAAGCTGTTAGACAGAAAACTCGCGGCGTTTCGCTCTGCGTTCAGAGTTCAAACTTCAGTTTGTTGTTCCGACCGCAAAGCGCGGCGGAAACACGCTGAAGCGTGAACTCTGAGGGCAGAGCGAACGCTTCAAATTTGGTTAAATTAAAGTTGTAACTCCGGGAACTTTTTCCTCTGCGCGGTGTCTAATTTGATGAAACCGTTTCAAGGAGAAAATTCAAATGGATAACAAACCGAATATCAACGTCACGCCTTTGATTGATGTCCTGCTCGTTCTGCTGATTATTTTTATGATTGTTTCGCCGGTCAAGCCGACGGATTTTAAAGCTAAAATTCCGCAGGAACCGAAGGAAATCGCGAATATAAACCCGCACCCGGATACTTTAGTCGTCATAATAAACGCCGATTCGACGCTGCGGCTCAACACGGAAAACAATCACGGCAGCGTTCAAAATTCAGCAAAACTGACCGAACGGCTCACTCAAATTTTCCGCGAACGCACGGAAAATCGCGCTTACGCCGAAGACAAAACCGCGCGAACCGATTTGTCGGAAGACGAAAAAATACAAAAAACCGTTTTCATCAAAGCTCCGCGCCCGCTTGATTACGGAAGCGTCGTCAAAGTCATTGACGCGGTGAAAATCGCGGGCGCAAGTCCGATCAGTCTGCAAATTGACGACCTTAATTAAATGAAAAATGAGAGATGAGAATTGATTGTTATTAATTCTCATCTCTCATTTCTCATTTCTCATCCAACGCAATTTCCCTTTATTACTGAAAATTTCCTGTGGTATAATTCATCTGCTCGAAACGGCGAACATCGGCAAACACAACGCCGTCAATTTCTACTCTTCCCATTTTGTGCAGATGGTGAATTATTACCAAATTCTAAAAGTTTCATCGAAAGCGACCAACGCCGAGATAAAATCGGCGTATCGTCGCCTTGCACGAAAAATCCACCCCGACGTTAATACGACCGACACGCCCGACGCTTCAGGCGAGTTTGCGAAAATCGCCAAAGCCTACGAAGTTTTGGGAAACCCCAAGGCTCGCGCCGACTACGACCGCAAACTTCTGAACGCGCAATACAAGGATTTCTCGACCGACAGTTCGGTTTTTTCTTCGGAAAACGCGCACGCCCGACGCTGGCGGCAAATGGCTTACGAACGCCGCTACAACGAAATTATTGACCGAATGATCGCTGACGAACGCAAGGAAACGATGGCTTTGCAGCGCGT
>JAYVGL010000046.1:0-2994 GCA_043772175.1 Pyrinomonadaceae bacterium
CCCCAAATCTGAATGCCGGTGTGCGCCATAAAATTTTTGCCGATCTGCCCGCTCGAATTGGCGAGATTATTCATCAGCAGAAGGCGCGGCGTTTCAATCGCGCCCGCGCACAAAAAGACGTTTTCGCACGGCTGTTTCTCGACTTCGCCGTTTTTGATATACACGACGGCGTTAATTTTTCCCGACGAATCGAATTCAAAGTTCGTGACGAAACTTTCCGCCCTGATCTCCGCGCCGAAATGAATCGCCAGCGGAATATATGTTACGTCCATCGAGGCTTTCGCGCCCGTCGAACAGCCCGCCTGACAAAATCCGCGATTCGTGCAAGCCTTGCGCCAGCCGATATTCGCCTGATAATAATCCTGCGAAAGTGCCGCGTTCGCCGCCGGCACAGTTTTGATATTCAATTCTCGACAGGCGCGTTCCATCAATTGCGCCGCCCCGTTTAAAGGCAGAGGCGGCAGCGGATATTTATTTTTGCGCGGCTTGCCCCACGGATACGGCGAAAAACCCGAAACGCCTAAAAAAGATTCGAGTTCGTCGTAATAAGGTTCTAAATCGTCGTAACTTAAACACCAATCGACACCAACCCCGAATTCGGTAAACAGTTTGAGATCATCGTTTTGAGCGCGTGGCGTGTAAGCCGTGTAATGCAAAGTCGAGCCGCCGACACCGGTTCCCGAATTGTTATTGCCGAACGCCACCGGGTCGCCGCCCGCGCTCAGACGTTCGTCGTTCCAGAAAAGTTCGTGCTGCGCGGCTTCGTCGGTGGCGAAATCCTTTTCGGGATTCCAAAATTTTCCGGCTTCGAGCGCAACGACTTTCAAACCGGCGTTCGCCAATCTCGCCAGCAGCGGCGCACCGCCCGCGCCCGTGCCAATGACGACGGCATCAACCGTTTCGTTGGCGGCAAATCTCCGCATCGGCGACGCTGGTTTTTCTGATTCTTTCACAATTTTCCTAATTCGACTTGTTGATTAAATTCGTTCAGAGCAAGCGGTTCGCGTTCTTCCAACTCGTTTAATTTAATGCGCGTCCAGCCGTCCGCGTCCGCCATTCCGACGTAGCCGATTGTTTCCTGCGCGAGCGGATGAGCGTAGTAAACTTCGACCGTTTTCGCCAGCAGTTCCTCGAAAAACAGCGCGGCGGACAGCGTTTTCCAAATTTCGCCGTCCGCCGTTCCGTTTTGAATCTCGGTCAAAACTTCGTCCCGCCGCGTTTCACTCAAATCTAAAAAATCCGTTCCAAAATTCAGTTCGGAAGTTTCGTTGATTCCGTCGAGTCCACGTTTGAAGGTTTCCGCCATTTCCGGCAATCGGTCGTAACGCCAGCCGTTGCTTTTGTTTTCGCTCAAACTCTTGTCAACGAACGCCGCACAGTCAACTGAATTTTGCGGAATCAGACGGGCGGCGACGGCGCGGAGAACAGCGAAGGTTTTCACGTCAAAAAATTTCGGCTGATAATCGTCCGTTTCGCGCAGACGCTTTTCCAGAGCCTCGCGTGTCGGAGTCGTTACCGAATCCGTTTCGAGCAATCGCCGAACCGTTGCCGTCGGATAAGTTTTCATAAAATTTCAAGGATGAATGATGAAATCGGCTTCGCTTTCATCATTCATCCTTTATCCTTCATCCTTTTATCCGAGTTTCCCGCCCGTAACTTCCACAAGGCTGCCCGTCATAAAACTGCCGTCGCTCGAAGCCAGCAAAACGTAGGCAGGCGCGAGTTCTTCGGGCTGTCCGGGTCTTTCGAGTGCGACTTCGTAGCCGAAATTTTCGACTTCTTCAATCGGCATCGTGGCGGGAATGTTCGGTGTCCAGACCGGACCGGGAACGACGCAGTTAACGCGGATTCCTTTTGCGCCCAGCGACAGCGCGAGCGATTTCGTAAAAGCGTGAATCGCGCCTTTGGTCGCCGTGTAATCAATCAAAATTTTGTTGCCGACGATGCCGACGATGCTGCCCGTGTTGACAATCGCGTCGTCTTTTTTCAAGTGCGGCAGTGCCGCCTGCGCCATAAAAAAGTAGCCGATAATGTTCGTGTCGAAGGTGCGCCGCAATTGCTCTTCGGTAATGTCTTCAAACTTTTCCTGCGCCATCTGAAACGCGGCGTTGTTCACCAAGATATTCAAATCGCCGTATTCTTCGACGACTTTCGCCACCGCGTCGAAACACATCTGCCGGTAACGCACGTCGGATTTTATCACCAGACATTCGCCGCCGTTCGCCTCGCACAGACGCTTCGTTTCCGCCGCATCGTCGTCGTTTTCATTATAGAGAATTGCCACTTTTGCGCCTTCTTTGGCGAAAGCGACCGCAACGGCGCGACCGATTCCCGAATCCGCGCCGGTAATCAGCGCGACCTTATTCCTCAACTTTCCAGCCGCCGCGTAATTCGACAAATCGCTGTCGGGCTGCTGCTTCATATCGGACTGTTTCGCCGGATACGGTAATTTTTCGCCTTTGATTTCCTTTGCCGTCGGACGTTCTTCCGTTTCGCTCATATTTTATTTCCCCTGCTCGTTATTTCGGAACGCCGCCGATTTTCTGCATCGCCGACGGCGTTTCAATGTTTTCCTATTTACTCATTTTACTTCTTTGGTTTCAAGTTTTTGCGGATTCTTTGCCCAACCGATTTTCGATAAAATGCTTTGAGAAATTTTCGATTTTTGGCGGACACCTTTTAAATCTCCACCGCGAACCGTGTTTGTAAGTTTTACTTCAAACTCTGTTCATCAATTCTTCGACTTCTTCGGCGTGTTTCGGGCATTTGGCGGTTAAGTTTACATTGCCGCTTTCGGTGACGAGAACGTTGTCTTCGATGCGAATGCCGATGCCTCGATATTTGGACGGCGCGGATTTATCGTCTGCCGGAATGTATAATCCGGGTTCGACCGTTAAGACCATTCCGGCGGCGAACGGGCGCGAATCTTTGGCTTTGTGGTCGCTGAAATAGCGTCCCGCGTCGTGAACGTCCAAGCCTAAATAATGCCCGACT
>JAYVGL010000047.1:0-4340 GCA_043772175.1 Pyrinomonadaceae bacterium
GATGCCGTCTGCGATCTCGTCAGTTCGGGCAGCACTTTATTTACCAACGGTTTGCGCGAAGTTGAAACCGTTCTGCGAAGCGAAGCCGTCTTGATCTCGCGCTCGGTTCTCGACCTGCCGCAACAGGCAATTTTAGACAAACTGCTCTTTCGTTTGAAAGCGGTGAAAGCCGCCGAAGCGAACAAATATATTTTATTGAACGCGCCGGACGAACGCCTTTCGGAAATTATCGAACTGTTGCCGGGAATGAAAAGTCCGACCGTGATGCCGCTGGCTGAAAAAGGCTGGAGTTCGATTCATTCGGTCATCGCCGAGAGCGATTTTTGGGAGACGGTCGAGAATCTAAAAAACAAAGGCGCGGAAGGAATTTTGGTGCTTTCGATTGACCAGATGATAAATTAAACGGTGAAAAATTATTAAAAATTATGATGAAAGTTATTCGTTATCCCGAAAAAGCTGTTTGGCAGGAGATACTGGAGCGTCCGGCGTTTGAAACGAAAAGTCTGGATCGCCACGTTCAAAATATTTTAGATTTCGTTCAGAAAGACGGCGATGAAGCCGTGCGCCATTTTACGAAAACGCTCGACCGCGTGGAGATCGAAAATTTCCTGGTTTCGCCCGAAGAATTCGCCGAAGCCGAAAAAAACATCTCCGTCGAATTAAAACGTGCGATGAAAGTCGCCATCGAAAACATCGAGAAATTCCACGCGGCGCAAACGGAAACACGCGACGTGATCGAAACGACGAAAGGCGTTTTCTGCTGGCGCAAATCGGTGGCGATTGAGCGCGTCGGACTTTACGTTCCGGCGGGCAGTGCGCCGCTTTTTTCGACCGTTTTAATGCTCGGCGTTCCGGCAAAGCTCGCCGGCTGCCGCGAAATAGTTTTGTGCAGTCCGCCGAACGAAGCGGGCAAAGTCGCCGACGTGATTTTATACGCCGCGCAACTGCTCGGCATCTCGAAAGTCTTCAAAATCGGCGGTGTCCAAGCCGTCGGCGCGATGGCTTTCGGGACGGAAAGCGTTCCGAAAGTTTACAAAATTTTCGGTCCCGGCAATCAATTCGTGACCGCCGCCAAACAACTCGTCTCCCAAACCGGAACCGCGATTGATATGCCCGCCGGACCTTCGGAAGTAGGAATTTTAGCCGACGAAACCTGCGTTCCGGCATTTGTCGCCGCCGATTTATTGGCGCAAGCCGAACACGGCGTGGACAGTCAGGTCGTGCTGATTACAACGAGCGAACGAGTGATTAACGAAACTTTAATCGAACTCGAAAAACAGTTGGAAGTCTTGCCGCGCAAAGCGATTGCCGGAAAAGCTCTGGAAAATTCCAAGGCGATTTTGGTCAAAACGGAAGCCGAAGCGATTGAAATTACCAACGAATACGCCGCCGAACATCTGATTATCGTCGTGCAGAACGCCGACGAAGTTTCCGAACAAATCATCAACGCCGGTTCGATTTTCGTCGGCAACTATTCGTGCGAATCGGCGGGCGATTACGCTTCGGGGACGAACCACACGCTGCCGACCGGCGGTTACGCCAAATCTTTTAGCGGCGTTTCGCTGGACAGTTTCGTCAAAAAAATCACGTTTCAAAAATTGACCGCCGAAGGAATCGTAAATTTAGGAAACACGGTCGAAATAATGGCGGAAGCCGAACAACTCGACGCGCACAAACGCGCCGTTTCGCTTCGTTTAGAAAAGTTGAAAGAAATTTAATCGGCTCAATTTTATGAATTTCAATTTAGAAAATTTAGTTCGTGAAAACGTCAAACGCCTCACGCCGTATTCGTCGGCGCGTAAAGAGTTTAGCGGTGCGGCGCAAGTTTATCTCGACGCAAACGAAAACAGTTTCGGCTCGCCGATTGAGACTAATTATCATCGTTATCCAGACCCTTTGCAGACGAAAATCAAAGAGAAAATCGCCGCCTCGCACGATGTCGAGACCGGCGAAATTTTCGTCGGCAACGGCAGCGACGAGGCGATTGATTTGTTGTTTCGCATTTTTTGCCGACCGCAGCGCGACAACATTATAATCTGCCCGCCGACCTACGGAATGTATGAGGTTTCGGCGGAAATCAACGATGTCGAAATCAAGCGCGTCAATTTAACCGCCGAATTCGAGCTTGATTCGGAAGGCATAAAACGCGCCGTTGATGGCGAAACGAAGTTGATTTTTATCTGCTCGCCGAACAATCCGACGGGCAATCTGATGCGGCGCGAAACAATTCTCGAACTCGCACGAAGTTTTTACGGAATCGTCGTTGTTGACGAAGCATATATTGATTTTTCCGGCGAGAAATCTTTGACCGCCGAAATAAATAACCACCAAAATTTAGTTGTCTTGCAGACGCTTTCCAAGGCTTGGGGATTAGCCGGTGCGCGGGTCGGTCTGGCATTCGCCGGTGAAGAAGTAATCAAACTTTTCAACCGCGTCAAGCCGCCGTATAACGTCAGCCAACCGGCGCAGGAGATAGTTTTGCGGGCATTGGAAAACGAGGAACTCGTCAGACGAAACATCACTCGGACCATCGCCGAACGCGAAAAACTGACAGCGAATTTACGCAGTTTTTCGTTTGTCATTAAAATATATCAGACCGACGCAAATTTTATTTTAGTCAGAACGACGGACGCGACGCGCATCTACAAATTTCTCCTTGACGAAAAAATCGTCGTCCGCAACCGCAACAACGTCGAACTCTGCGCGGGCTGTTTGAGAATCACGGTTGGAACGCCGCCTGAAAATGAGAGATTGTTGAAATCATTGGAGAATTATCCGCAGACGAACACGACTCAACACAGATAAAATCAATTTGTTCGAGTTCATCTGTGGACGAAAAAATGTATGAAGAAAGTTTTATTTATAGATCGTGACGGAACCTTAATTAACGAGCCGCCGGATTTTCAGGTTGACTCGTTCGAGAAGCTGAGTTTTCTGCCGCAAGTCATCAATTATTTAGGAAAAATCGCTTGCGAAACCGAATACGAACTGGTGATGATAACCAATCAGGACGGACTCGGAACCGATTCTTTTCCCGAAAAAGATTTCGCGCCCGCGCATAATTTGATGCTCGAAATTTTAGCAGGCGAAGGCGTTACATTTGCCGATATTTTTATTGACCGAACCTTCGCGCACGAAAATAAATTGACGCGCAAACCGAACGTCGGGATGTTGGGAAAATACACGGGCGGCGAATATGATCTGGCGAATTCCTACGTTATCGGCGACCGCGAAACCGATGTCCAACTCGCCGAAAATTTAGGCGCGAAAGCGATTTACATCGAGAACGCGAATTTCGACTTTTCCGATTCAAAAACTGAAGTTTTCACGGCAAAAGATTGGCGCGAGATTTACGAATTCTTGAAACTTCCGCCGCGAAAAATTTCACACAAACGCACGACGAAAGAAACGGATATTGCGGTCGAAATAAATCTTGACGGCAGCGGCAAAGCGGAAATTTCGACGGGCATCGCGTTTTTCGACCATATGTTGGAACAGGTTGCGCGGCACGGCGCGATTGACTTAAAAATCGCGGCGAAAGGCGATTTGCATATTGACGAACATCACACGATTGAGGACGCAGCGATCACTTTGGGCGAAGCGTTTGCGCTCGTCTTAAAAGACAAACGCGGAATGGAACGCTACGGTTTCGCGCTGCCGATGGACGATTGTCTGGCGCAGGTCGCCATTGATTTCGGCGGGCGCAACTGGATCGTCTGGGAAGCCGAATTTAAGCGCGAAAAAATCGGTGAAATGCCGACCGAAATGTTCTTTCACTTTTTCAAATCGTTTTCCGATAAAGCATTATGCAACTTGAACATTAAAGTCGAAGGCACGAACGAACATCACAAAATCGAAGCGATTTTTAAGGCATTTGCCAAAGCGATAAAAATGGCGGTCAAACGCGACATTACGAGCGACGCGCTGCCTTCGACCAAAGGAATTTTATGAAAGTCGCCGTCGTCAAATACAACGCCGGAAACGTCGAATCGGTAAAAAACGCGCTTAATCGTCTGAACATCGAACCGATTTTAACGGACGCGCCGGAAGAACTGCAAACGGCTGATAAGGTCATTTTTCCCGGTGTCGGCGAAGCGTCGAGCGCGATGAATTATCTGAAAAATCGCGGGCTTGATAAAATTATCGTCTCGCTGAAACAGCCGGTTTTGGGCATCTGTCTCGGAATGCAGCTTTTGTGCGAATCGTCCGAAGAAAATGAAACGCCCTGTTTGGGAATTTTGCCGTATCGCGTGAAGAAATTTGAATCCGATACGCTAAAAATTCCGCAGATGGGTTGGAACAATATTTTTAATTTGAAATCGAAACTTTTCGACGGTGTG
>JAYVGL010000048.1:0-4656 GCA_043772175.1 Pyrinomonadaceae bacterium
TAGGAGAATAACATTCTATACATTACTGCACGTCGTCGGTTTCATTTTGTTCCGCTTTTTTTTCGCGTCCGTCTTGGCGGTTTTCAGAGCGTTCGCGCCGCTGTTCTTCAAATTGCTGCATCCGAACTTTTTGTTCCGCCGTCAGAATTTGAAATATCTGCGATTTGGTGCGCTGTTTTTCGACGATTAACTGCGCTCCAATCGTCGCCTGCTCGGTGGCAATCGCCGAAACCGTTGCTTCGTCGAATTGTCCGTTCGCCGTCGCCGTCTTCATTTTTTGGTGATTAGCTTGGCTCGCTTCCCGAAGCGGCTGAACTTTGGCGCGGCTCGTTTCCATAATTTGTTTGACTTGCGCTTTCTGTTCGTCGGTCAAATCAAGTTTTTCCGCCATTCGCCCGAAACCGCCGCGATGTCCGAAACCGTCTCTGCCTTTCCAATCGCCGCCTTTCTGCGCGATGACGAAAACGGTGCTGACGGCGACCAATGCGAAAACCGTGAATCCGATGACATATTTTTTCATTTTATTTTTAATTCCTCTAAATTTATATTCCGCGTGAATTTTCCCGCGTTCAAAGTATTAGACGAATTTTTACGAGCCGCGAATGTCTTATCTCTGTCAGCGTTTGCAAAGATATGTCAAGCAAAAGCCGAAAGCCGCGTTTTCGCATCACGTGAAAAGCGATTTGCGATAGAATCCATAAAAGTATGAATCAAATTTTAATCATTGATGACGACGAGGAACTCTGCGATTTGGTTTCCGAATATCTGACCGTCGAAGGTTTTCAGACGACGGCGGTTTACGACGGCGAAACGGGTTTGCAAAAAGCTCTGTCGGGCGAGTTCGATTTGGTTACGCTCGACGTGATGCTGCCGAAGAAAAACGGTTTCGATGTTTTGCGCGAGCTGCGCGAAACGTCGAAAATTCCCGTTCTGATGCTGACGGCTCGCGGCGAAGATATGGAGCGCATCGTCGGTCTGGAAATCGGTGCGGACGATTATTTGCCGAAACCGTTTAATCCGCGTGAATTAGCAGCGCGGCTGCGGGCGATTCTGCGCCGCGTCGAAACGGCGGACGTTTCCGCACAAACGGAAAACAATAAATTAACCGTTGATGATGTCGAAGTGCAGCTTTCAGCGCGTTCGGCGATGCGCGGCGGCGCAGATTTGACTTTGACTTCGGTCGAATTCGATCTGCTCGCCGAATTTTTGCGAAACGCGGGCAAAGTCGTCAAAAAAGAAGACTTAAGCGAGAAGGTTCTCGAAAGAAAACTTTCGCCGTTTGATCGAAGCCTCGATATGCACGTTAGCAATCTGCGAAAAAAACTCGGCGTTCGTGAAAATGGCACGGAAATTATCAAAACGATTCGCTCGGTCGGCTACATTTACACGCTGCCGAACGAGCGGGATGAAAAATAAATGACGCTTTTCTTAAAAATCTTTTTATGGTTTTGGCTGGCGATGGCTCTGATTGTCGGGGCGTTGACATTCGTTACGTGGACGCAGCAAAACGAGCCGATGGTGCGGCAGTGGCAAGTCGTCGTCGGCGAAACGATGAACGTCCACGCGCAGACGGCGGCGCAAATTTACGACGCGGAAGGTAAAGCCGGATTGGATACGTTTCTCGAACGGCTGGAGAATTCCGGCAGAATTACCGCCATCGGTTTGTATAGTGAAAACGGCGAACGCATTGCGGGCAACGATATTCATTTTGATGTCAAAAATGTTTTGAGCAAATCTCTGACGAGCGACGCGGCGGAATTTGAGCGAAACGAGACGAGTTCGCTGATCGCCAAAAAAACGTCGCTCAAATCCGGCGCAGCCGTCGTGTTGATTACGCAGTGGGAACGTCCGCCTCTGCCGAGTATTTTCCCGCTTTCGCAGCGGCAGATTTTGCAGGTTTTAGCCGTGATTTTAACCGCCGGAATCGTTTGCTACGCCCTGGCACTTTATCTGACCGCGCCGATCAGCAAACTGCGTTTGGCGGCGCGGCGGTTTGCGGGCGGCGATCTACACACGCGGCTCGACATCAAACGGCGCGACGAATTAGGTGAGTTAGCGCGGGAATTTGACCGGATGGCGGAACGCATCGAAACGCTTCTGACATCGGAAAAACGTCTGACCCAGGATATTTCTCACGAACTGCGCTCGCCTCTGGCGCGTTTGAATGTGGCTTTGGAATTGGCGCGGAAAAAGGCGAATCCCGAAACGGAAAGTTTGATCGAACGCATCGCCACCGAGTCGAACCGTTTGAACACAATGATTTCGCGCCTTCTGGTTTTATCGAAACTGGAAACGGGTTCGGAGAATTTTGAGAAACGCGAAATCAATCTGACCAAAGTTTTCGAGCAGACGGTCGCCGATGCCGATTTTGAAGCGCGGGGAAACAATAAATCGGTGAAAATTACGCAAAAAGATGAAGTGAAGATTCTCGGCAGCGAAACGCTTTTGCGAAGCGCGATTGAGAATGTTTTGCGAAACGCCGTGCGCTACACCAAAGACGAAACGACGGTTGACGTGAAGCTGACGAAAAACGGCAAAACGGCGGTCGTCTCCGTCAGGGATCACGGCGCGGGCGTTCCCGAAGATGAATTGGACAAACTTTTTCGCCCGTTCTACCGCGTCAACACGGCGCGGGAAAGGAAAACCGGCGGCATCGGGTTAGGTTTGGCAATCGCCGAACGCGCCGTCCACGCTCACCAAGGCGCGATCAAAGCGAGCAACACGAGCGACGGTTTGACGGTCGAGATCACCTTGCCGACGATTTAATTTAACTCCGTAATGCGGTTGCGCCGCGCATCTATAAAAGATTTGACGCACAAAATTACGAACGTCAGACAAATCACCGCCATCGTCAATTGCGTGATAACCGCCGCCGGACGTTCCGCCGTTCCCGCCAGCAGTGCCGGAATTTTGAGAAAACTGCCGACCGTTGCCAGAAATCCGAGCAGACCGACCAAAACCGCGCCGTGCATCAGATGTTTGCGTAAATTTTCCTTACTTCGCGCCAACACGCCGAAGATTATCAAAAGAACGCCGAAAACCGCCGGAATCAACGCCGTCAGACTCGCGTTGCCGTTCACCATCCCGTAAATGTAGCCGCCCGCGCCGAGCAGAATCAATAGTAATCCGAAAAAAATAGAAGTTGAAGGCATAAATAATTAACTCCGTGTCATTGAAATTTTCGATACTTGAAATTTAACAAAACCGTGCCGAAAAGACGAAGCGCGGAGAAATTAAAAAAGTCCTTGCGATTGATGGCGGCGGCTAATGATTTGAATTTTGTTAATAGAAGTTTCGCGGGCGGCAGTGAAAAATCTGCGGGCGAAGAGTTTATCGGTCGAACAGGGAACAGTGAATAGCGAACAATGAATAGTCGCGTCCTAAATTTTTATCCGAAATAAAATTTAGAATGTCGAATGTAAAATAACTCGTCCCCAAATTATTGCCCGATTTTGTCCGCCAATTTCTTCGCCAGATTCTTATCGAGTTTTTCCAGCGGACGAAGTTGCGATTGAGCAGCGAGTTTGTTTTTCAGTTCGATATAGCACAAACCCATTCCGTAATACGCCGCCGGATTTTTGTCGTCGAAACCGAGCGAATTGCCATACGGCGGCATCGCGTAATTACAGCGATTCAACGTGCGGTAAACATCGCCGAGCGCGACCAGATATTCGGCGGACGTATATTTCACTTTCGCCGCTTTTTGCATAAACGGGAGCGCGGTTTCGTAATCCTTTTTCCTGACGTAAATCGTGCCGAGTTCGTAATTTGCCTCAGCGAAATCAGGTTTAATTTCAATTGCTTTTTTATACGCGGCGACGGCTTTGTCTTCGTTTTTCAACGCCTGATAACTTTTTCCGAGCTGGAAATAAGACTGCTGATTTTTCGGGTCTTTCTTCACGGCTTCTTCGAGTTCGGCGGCGGCTTTTTCATAAATTTGCGGGTCGCCGTCGTTTAAGGACGATTGTTTGGTTCGGTTGTCCGGTTCGACGGACTTTTCCGGCGAAGGTGAAGGCAGAGCCGTCGCCGAAGTCTGTGCCGGTTTAATTTTGCTGTCCGAGCCGCTTTTGTAACACGCTCCGAAAAGCGATATTAAAACTACCAAGCCGAAAGTGTTTATTCTTTTCATGACGATTAATTGATTGAAAACGCCTCAATTGCCGAAACAGGTATTGGCGATGGTTATAAATTTTGCGTTCGCGGTAAATCCGTAATCTTCGCCGAACCACGTTTGCAGACGGCTTGATTGTTCGTCAAAATCGGCTTTGGAAAAAGTCGGGTAAGCGGTTTGCCATTCGCGGCAGGCGCGTTTTTTGACGTGATCGCGCACCGACGAGCGCAAGCCGAAAGCCTTTGTATAAATCGAGGAATTTAACGCTTCGTTGAAATGATTCGAGACAAAAGGTTTGAGCAGATTTTCCGACAATGCGATATTTTTATTGGATTGCCACGCGCCGTTTTCGACAACATAAATCGGCGGTTTTACCGTATCGCCGATTTTTATCTCGTGCGTCAAATTCTGATAAAACTTCATTCCGGCGAAATTCGCGGCTAAATCGGCGTTGGAATAAACGCCGGAAACGAGGTTGCCGTAGAAGGTTCGCTCGGATTTGCGTCCCCAATCACAAGCGCGTTTCGTCGCCGCATCTTTCGACC
>JAYVGL010000049.1:0-6647 GCA_043772175.1 Pyrinomonadaceae bacterium
TCCAACTTTGGAACGGCTTGAATATTGATAACAACGGTTTTTCGCATTTATCGTTAGCTGAATTCAGCTTATAATTTCACTAGCACCAATGGTTATATACTGAACTCTTCGCCGAACGGCGACGGCGAAGACCGTCTTTACAGCATCACGCTGTCCGGCGGCGGAACGCGCAAACAACTGAGCAGAAACGGCGAATCGGTGTTCGACGCGAAGTTTGCCAACAGCTATTCGGTGGTCGTTTATAATTTCATACCGAATGCCGCCCAAAATTTTAACCCGTCCGCTTTCGGTTTCGTGCCAGCCGACAAAAGCGAAGAATCGGTTTCCTACGACACCGGCAGAGCGGTTAATTCCTACGCCGTCAGCCCGGACAACCGCTCGGTCATTTACAGAGGTTCGCAGCAAGGTTTCGGCGGCGCGTCGCAGCTTTACAGTTTGACGTATCAAAATAATTTTGCGGTTGACCAGCAAATCAGCAACGCGCCGAGCGGTCAGACACCGTTTCTGAACGTCAACGATTTCAAAATCGCCCCGGACAGCCAGCGCGTCGTTTTCCACGCCCAGCAAAACAGCATTTTCAGTTTCCCGCCCGATCTGTTCAGCGCGGCGATTGCGAACAATCCGGTTTCCGTCAAACTCGACACGTTGCCCGGCGAAACCGGCGCGAACGCCGACACTTTCGGAGTCGCTAGTTATTTTATCAGCCCGGACAGCCGCCGCGTCGTTTTCGGCTATTCGCTGACGGACGGCAGTTGTTGCGGCGATAATTTACACACTAATGCGATCACGGGCGGAACGCCGCCGCCGCCGTTCGCCACTAAAGCCGACGATCAGTTTTACCAGTCCAGCCTGCGATTCGCCGCCGACGGTCGCCGCGTCATTTACACGAAAAGCGTTTATGACGACTTCGGAGACCCCATATCAAGCTCGATTTGGGCGGCAAACGCCCCGCAGTAATCTACAATTTTTTTTGTTCAAAACCGAAAGCACGTTGATTTCAATCAACGTGCTTTCGGCTTGTCGGATATAAATTTGTAGGTAGCTTTCTGTTGGAATTCCGCAGTTTTCCGGCGCAGCATCGGGAACGAAAAAACGACTTCAAAAACAGTTTTCGGGTTCAAGCGAGAAATCGCATATAATATCGGGCAAGAGCTTTTTTACAAATCAACTGGTTTAATCGTTTGAAATTAAATTCGAGCGATTGAATGATTCGGATTATTTTTAAAACGGTTCGGATGAAATTTTAATTTAATTTGAGGAGTATTTTTATGTTGCAGACTAAGGGTTATGCGGTGCAAACGGCAGAATCGAAATTTGAGGCGTTCGATTTCGAGCGGCGCGAGTTGGGCGCAAACGACGTGCTGATTGAAATTCAATTTTGCGGCGTTTGTCATTCGGACATTCACCAGGCGCGAAACGAATGGGGAAACTCGATTTTTCCGATGGTTCCCGGACACGAAATCGTCGGGCGCGTCGCGCAGGTCGGCGCGGACGTTTCAAAATTCAAAGAAGGCGATTTCGCCGGTGTCGGCTGTTTCGTAGATTCGTGCGGGACGTGCGAAAACTGCGAACAGGATGTCGAACAGTTTTGTCTCGTGCATTGCTCGCAGACTTACAACTCGACGGAAATGGACAAAAAAACGCCGACTTTCGGCGGTTATTCGTCACAAATCGTCGTGGACGCGGACTACGTTTTGAAGATTTCCGATTCGGAAAATCTGGCGGCAATCGCGCCTTTGTTGTGCGCCGGAATCACGACCTATTCGCCCCTTAAACGCTTTAACGTCCGCGAAGGTCAGCAAGTCGGCATCGTCGGACTCGGCGGTCTCGGACACATGGGCGTGAAACTCGCCGTTTCGATGGGCGCGGAAGTCACGGTTTTTTCAACTTCGCCGTCCAAAGAAGCGGACGCGAGAAAATTGGGCGCACATCATTTCGTCGTCACCAAAGATGCGGCAAATATGCAGCCGCTGGCGGGCAAATTCGATTTTATTCTCGACACGGTTTCCGCCGATCACGACTTGAATATGTATCTTAAATTATTGAAATATAACGGCGTGATGGTGCTGGTCGGCGCACCCGAAAAACCCGCCGCAATCAGTGCTTTTTCGCTGATTTCAAATAACCGAACGCTCGCCGGTTCGGGAATCGGTGGTATTAAAGAAACACAGGAAATGCTCGATTACTGCGCGGAAAAAGGCATCACGTCCGACATCGAAATTATTCCGATTCAGAACATCGAAGCCGCCTATGAACGAACGATTAAAAGCGACGTGCGCTATCGTTTCGTGATTGATATGCAGTCGCTCCATCAAGTCTAAAAGCCGAAGAATTTTGCCCGCGAAACATACGAAAGGCACGAAAAAAGAACAGGCATTAAAGATACGAATCGAACTCGTTTGTTTGTATTAACTTTTCGTATGTTTCGTGTGTTTCGCGGGCGAAAACTCTTTTTAATGTTTTGCCGGTAAAATGTGATGAAATTCGTTGCCTTCCTGCGCGGCATCAACGTCGGCGGGAAAAATAAAATCAAAATGGAAACTCTGCGCGAAGTCTGTGTTTCGCTCGGATTTGAAAACGTCGTAACTTACATCAACAGCGGCAACGTGATTTTTGAAACCGTCAAAGTTGATGATAAAAAGATCGCCGCAAAAATTGAAAGCGCGATTGAAAATGAATTCGCACTGAAGATAAAAGTCATCGTGCGGACGATGGCGGAGATCGAAAACATCATCGCAAACAATCCGTTCGCCGGACAGTTTGAAAATGACAAAGACTTGCACGTTTTCTTTTTGGACGAAGAATTGCCGCCGGAAAGGTGCGAACTGCTGCTTTCCAACAACAACGAAAACGAACTGTTTGCCGTTCAAAACCGTGAGATATTCTGCCTTTTGCGCGTCAGCGTTCCGAACAGTTTGATCGGCAAAGACTACATCGGCAAAAAGCTGAAAGTTCCCGCGACAGCGCGAAACTGGCGGACGGTGAATAAAGTTTCAGAAATTTAATGTTGATTTCAAATGCTTACGGACAGTGTGTATAATCGAACCTATGAGAGGAAATACACACAAACGGCTGAACATAACTTTGCCCGAATCAACGGTTGCGCTGCTTGAAGCGGTCGCCGATAAAGGCGCGAGAAGCAATTTTATTGATGTCGCTATCAAAAGCTATGTCAAACAAATAAAGCGGGAAAAGTTGCGCGAAAGTTTGAAAAACGGCGCGATTGCCCGCAGTCGGCGCGATTTGAGTTTGACGGAAGAATGGTTTGAGATCGAGGAAGAATTATGGCAAAAATAACTTTTCCCGGACGCGGCGAAATTTATTTAGTCAACTTTGATCCGACGATTGGTTCGGAAATCAGAAAAACCCGTCCGGCGTTGATTCTGCAAAACGACATCGCCAACCAGCACAGCCCGATTACGATTGTCGCGGCGATCACTTCAAAATTCGACGATAATCTCTATCCGACCGAAGTTAAAATTTCCGCCGGCGAAAGCGGTTTGAAACAGGATTCGATTGTTTTGCTCAACCAAATTCGCTCGATTGACCGCCGAAGGTTAACTAAAAAACTTGGAAAAATTGATGACTCGACGCTAAGAAAAGTTGATTCATCCATCAAAATCAGTATCGGTTTAATCGAGATTTAGCGAGGTAGAAATTTATGCCGATTCTAAAACCTTTTAATTTCAAACATTGGATTGACGAACACCGTCATTTATTAAAACCGCCGGTCGGTAATCAGTGCGTTTATTCCAACGAGGATTTTATCGTGATGGTCGTCGGCGGACCGAATTCGCGGAAAGATTATCACTACGACGAAGGCGAGGAATTTTTCTATCAATTGGAAGGCGATATTCTCGTGAAAGTTCAGGAAGACGGCAAATGCATTGATGTTCCAATCAAAGAAGGCGAGATTTTCCTGCTGCCGCCGCGCGTTCCGCATAACCCGATTCGCGGCGCAAACACGGTCGGAATGGTAATTGAACGCCAACGGCGGAGCGGCGAACGCGACGGACTTCTTTGGTTCTGCGAAAATTGCAACGAGAAACTTTACGAAGAATACTTTGCGCTCGACGATATCACGACGCAGTTTCAAACGGTTTTCAAACGCTTTTATGCCAGCGAAATTTTGCGGACGTGCAAAAACTGCGGAACGATAATGCCGCCCGTCGAAAGTTGATTCATAGTAGTGGAAATCTGATTTTTATTGTTTTCGGCAGAGTTTTTATGAAATTCAAATTTGCATCTTTTTTCTCTTTGCTTTTGATCTTTTTTGTAATAACTCAAATAATACAGGCACAACCGGGCTGCTCCTCTTACGGTCTCAATTTTATTCTTGACCGATACAATAATTTTGACGTTTTCGTCGGTAAGGTTTTAGAAGATGATGGTGATCGCGTTGTAAAAGTTTTGGTCGAAGAAAGTTTTCGAGGAGCGGAAAACAAAACAATTGTCGAAGTCCGCCGCACAGACCCGTGCGAGGGGAGAAAAAAATCGGTGAAAGCTATTTGTTTACAGTCAGAAAGAGCAGCGATGGGAATGCTGCCTTCGATTCGTATTGGCTTCTGGGTGAAAACGATTTTTATCTTAACCAAAGACAATATATCGAATTGCTGCGCTGGAAAACATCGAATCAAACTAACGGCATTATCGTCGGAAAAGTTTTAGCTCAAGGATTCGGAGTCGAAATCGAAAATCCAAAACCCGACAATCTCGACAAAGTGTTTTTGCGAAATGAACAGGGCGAAATTTTGGAAACCACGATTGAAAAGGACGGATTCTATAAATTCTCCGGCTTGATTCCGGGCGATTACACCGTTTTCATCAAGTTGCCCGAAGGTTTGAGTTTAGTAGGCAAATACGCGGCGGATAAATTCACTTATCCCGTTAAAAGCGGTGACGGTTTGACGATTAATTTTAACGTCGTTTACAGCAATAGTATCAGTGGAACAATTTTGGACTCAAACAATCTTCCTCTGAAATCAAATTATGTAATTCTGTATCTGGTAGAAGATTCGGGCAAAGAGATATTGATTCACTCTCAGAAGACGAGTATAAACGGCGAATACAAGTTTGAAAAACTGAAACCAGCCGATTACATTATCGAGACTTTTTCGGTGGGCAAAGTTCTTGATGACGAAGGAGTAAAGTATCCGTATCTGAATGAAAAATCCGCATATCCGATAACTTTTTACCCGAAGTTCAAAAAGAGGGCGGAGGCATCGTTAATCCGGTTGAAGCCGGGGGATGTTTTGGCGAATAAGAATATAACTTTACAAACCCTAAAAAAACGATTGGTAACGGGGCGTGCCGTAAATGAAAACGGAGAACCCGCAAACCACGCTGATATTTTAATCAATATCGAACAGGATGCCGGGGAGAACTGGAAACGCCGTTCATTTTTTTACGAAAGCGTTACGAAGACGAATGCCGAAGGCAAATTTGCATTCTACGCCCGCATCGGCGCGAGATACAAAATCTACTCTAAATTATACGAGCCGCAAAAAGAGTGATGGGAAAATCTTTATAGCTCCGAATGTCTGAAAATTCCTGCCAATGTTCGTCACAAACCGCTTAAACTAATATTGAAATATGGAGATTATCATTGCTCCGAAAACGAACGCAGCATAGATTTCAACACGCTGAACAAGAATGGCAACACTTTTAGATGAATTATCACAATTGATTTCCGCGCTCGACGAAAACAAAATCGAATATGCGGTGTGCGGCGGCTTGGCGTTGGCGATTCACGGGTTTGCGCGGGCGACTTTGGATATTGATATTTTAATCGAAGCCGAAGCATTGGAAAAGGCTTATCGAGTTGGGGCGGAGAATGGCTTCGACATTCGCGGGCTTAATGTTTCGTTTAAGGAAAGAGCCGTCGAAATTCGGCGCGTTTCAAAAATTGACTCGAACGGCGAGGTGCTTTCGCTCGATTTATTGCTGGTTACGCCACAGGTTCTGGACGTTTGGAAAACGCGGGAGAAACTGGATTTTTTGGGCAATCAACTATCCGTTGTTTCGCGTGAAGGATTGTTGAAAATGAAACGATTAGCGGGCAGACCGCAGGATTTGGCAGATATTGAGAGGTTGGAAAATGAAGAAAGTTGATATGTCGAGCGAGGCAATTACCAGACGTTTAAAGACGGTTGACCAACTGCGCGAACTCTGTTTGTCGCTGATGAGGGCGAAAAAAGATTCGGACGAAAAAGCCGGGAAAGTTAAATTATCGAACGTGAAAACTGAGGACGATGCGATTCGACTAAAACGATAACAGATCGCACTGCTGCCGGTCGGCGTAAATAAAGCATTCCCAGATGAAAATTTTAAGCCTTATTATTTTGACCGCAGCGTTGCTTTTTTCAGCGTGTCAGCCGGACGCGCCGCGTTCAAACAGCGGAAATTCGGCTGATCGTCAAACGGTCGGCGAAGCGAATACCGCTCCGAACGCGACGACGAGTGCGCCCGCCAAATCGAAAATCAAAACCGGCGACGGGACTGGCACGGTTACGAAACTCAACGCGAAACTCGGTTCGGTCGCGCTTGACCACGACGAAATCAAAGGGATAATGCCCGCGATGGAAGGAATGGAATTCTACGTCAGCGACGTGAAAATGCTCGACAAACTGAAAATCGGCGACAAAGTT
>JAYVGL010000050.1:0-8456 GCA_043772175.1 Pyrinomonadaceae bacterium
AATTTACGATTATCTGCGTCTGCTTTTCGCCCGCGTCGGACAGACTTTTTGCCACGTCTGCGGGCGCGAAGTCAAAAAAGATTCGCCCGAATCGGCGGCTGACGAGATTTTGGAAACGCTGTCGGAAAAAGTGAGATTTTACGTTTTGTTTCCCGCCGAAACTTTGGAAACAGTCCAGAGTCCGAAGTCCAAAGTCCAAAATAATATCCACGTTCAAGCCGTGATTCTGAGTTTGATGCAGCGCGGTTTTTCGCGTCTTTTGCGCGGCGGCGAGATGATCGAACTGCAAAAACCGGAGGATTACGTTTTCGCCGATTTTGAAGATACTTTCGCGCTCGTTGACCGTCTGAAAGCCGAGCAGTCAATCAGACAAAGGCTCGTTGATTCGCTCGAAATCGCTTTTCACGAAAATCATTCGGCGGTGATTAAAACGGCGGATGCCGAGCCGCAAACCTTAAATTTCAGCGAGCGTTTCATCTGTAAATACGACGGCACGATTTACGAAGAACCCGAACCGCGTCTGTTTAGTTTCAATTCGCCGTTCGGCGCGTGTCCGACTTGTCAGGGCTTCGGAAATTCGGTGGATATTGACTTTGATTTGATCGTGCCGAATCCGCTGCTTTCACTAAAAGACGGCGCGATTGCGCCTTTCACTCGCCCGCAATACGATTGGGCGCAGAAGGAATTGATGCGTTACGCGGGCGGCGAAAATGTGCCGACAGATGTTGCATTTATTGATTTAGACGACGCGCAGAAAAAAGAAATCTACGAAGGCAAAGGCAAATGGCGCGGCATTCGCGGGTTTTTCAAATGGCTCGAAACTAAAAAATATAAACTCCACGTCCGCGTTTTTATGGCGAAATATCGCGGCTACACGCTTTGCCCGGAATGCAAAGGCGGCAGACTGCGGCAGGCGGCGCGGGATGTCCGAGTCGGCGGCAGCAGTCTGCCCGAAATCGTCGCGCTCTCAATTACGAACGCGGCGAAGTTTTTCGACGACCTGAAATTATCCGAAGAACGCGAGCAAATCGCCGACAAATTATTACTGGAAATCCGCCGCCGCATCAGGTTTTTATCAGATGTCGGACTTGATTATTTGACGCTCGACCGGCTGGCTTCGACTTTGAGCGGCGGCGAAGCGCAAAGAATTCAACTCGCCACAAATCTCGGCTCGTTGCTCGTCGGAACTTTATATGTTCTGGACGAACCTTCCATCGGTCTGCATCCGCGAGACAACACGCGATTGGTGAAAATTCTCGAAAATCTGCGCGACATCGGCAACACGGTTTTAGTCGTCGAACACGACGAAGAGATGATGCGCTCCGCCGACCACATTCTCGACATCGGTTTATACGCGGGCGAACTCGGCGGCAGCGTCGTTTTTCAGGGGAATTTCAAACAGCTTTTAAAAGACAAAGAATCTTTGACGGCGAAATATCTGCGCGGCGAATTGGAAATCAAAATTCCGTCGAAACGCCGTGAAATCAATCCGAAACGCCGTCTCGAAATCGTCGGAGCGCGTGAACACAATCTGAAAAACGTGGATGTCGAAATCCCGCTCGATATGCTCGTTTGCGTGACGGGCGTTTCCGGTTCGGGCAAATCAACTTTGATTCACGATGTCGTTTACGCCGGTCTGAAAAAGAAACGCGGCGAATGGAAAGATCAAGTCGGGCTGTTCAAAGAAATCAACAGCGCGAATTTGATTGACGACGTTTTGATGGTTGACCAATCGCCCATCGGCAGAACGCCGCGCTCGAATCCGATAACGTATATCAAGGCTTACGACGTGATCCGCGAAGTTTTCGCCGCGACCAACGCGGCAAAAGCCAAAGGTTTCACCGCGTCGCATTTTTCCTTCAACGTCCCCGGCGGACGCTGCGAAACCTGTCAGGGCAGCGGCACGGTAACGGTTGAAATGCAGTTTTTAGCCGATGTCGAATTGACCTGCGAAGATTGTCGCGGGACACGATTTAAAACGGAAACGCTCGACGCGAAATACAAAGGCAAATCAATCGCCGAAGTTTTGCAGATGACGGTGCGCGAAGCGATTTTCTTTTTCAAGGATGTCAACAAACTTGTCAGCAAAATCAGGGTTTTAGAAGAAGTCGGACTCGGCTATTTGCGGCTCGGACAATCGGCGACGACCTTGAGCGGCGGCGAAGCGCAACGAGTAAAATTAGCCGCGCATCTGGCGACGAAAACCAAATCAAAAACGCTGTTCATCTTTGACGAACCGACCACCGGATTGCATTTTGACGACATCAACAAACTGCTCAACGCCTTTCGCGCCCTGATCGAAAACGGCGGAAGTTTATTGGTTATCGAACACAATCTGGACGTGATAAAAACCGCCGATTACGTCATAGATTTAGGACCCGAAGGCGGCTCCGGCGGCGGCGAAATCGTAGCGACGGGAACGCCCGAAGAGATTGTGAAGGTGAAAAAATCGCACACGGGAAATTATTTGAAAGATTATTTGAAGTAAGTTTTACGGATAGTTTTGCGGATTATCATTCTGTATGTTTTCGCCGTTTGCCGCGTCGAGAAGTTTTTGATCTGAAGCGAGAAATATCAATTCCGAGAAATTTGCCTGTTTCAAGTTTTCATTCGTGAGAACGGCAGAAGCCAACTGAATCGAATCGCTTGCCCGCAATTGATACTCTTCTAAAAGTTCTCTCGATTTTTCAGTGACTTCTTCCGTAATCTCGATAATCTGATATTGAATTTGGTAATAATCTTCAAAATCCTGAGCGATTTTCAAGTAATTGGTTTGATCCAAACTCAGTTCCCGCAAACGACGATTGAACGCGCTGAAAACTTCCGAAATACTCAAGCGCGAAATGATAATCGTGTTGCCCGATTGTGCATTGGCGATTTGTGAAAACCAAACGCTGCCGATTTCCGAAACGTGGCGTCTGACCAAGCCGCCGCTGTCGGCAAAATATGTCGCCATTAAAATTTTTCCTCGCGTTCTTCGCTGATAATCTCGCCGAGCGTCTGCGGTGCGGAGAAAATTTTGGCAAGCCGTTCTCTTTCTTCGGGGAGAAGATTTTGCTTTAGCTGAATTTGTTTTTTCCGCCGACTCAAACCTTTTTGAACGAGAAGTTCGGCAATTGCCGCCCGCGAATCTTGTTTGTTTTCGACGATTTTGAAATTTATTTCAACCTGTGAATTTTCGGGCAAATCAAGCGAAACGAGCGGACGCAGAACTCCGTTTTGATAAATTGCCGTAACTGTTTGTTGATTCATATTTTTATTATTTCGCCAACTTGCTGACAAATTCAATCAAGTCGCCAATCGGACTTTTCTGCCACATCGCCGCGAGAAAAGCGTAAGTGTAACGCACATTTATCCAACGCGCTTTCCAAATTTCTTTTTTGAATAATGCTTCAAAACATTCTTCCTGCCAATCACTAACGATACGCAAAAAGACATTTTCACAAGTTTTCTTTGAGTAAAGAAAGTCAGTTATACAAAGCAATTTGTTACTCAAACTAAATTTTATGATATCAGATGGCTGAACTTCATTCTTGCTATCTCCGGTAGATGAAACAAGTGGATTTTTTAATTTTTTAATTTCTGCATCAATGTTTTCCTTTTTGTCTTTTAAGAGTCTTCCCTCTGTAGCAATTTGCTGCTCTTGATTTCTTAGGGTTTTCAGAGTTTCAATGTATTCTGAATTTGGGGAAGGAAAGGGGAAATGATTTTTTATTTTGCTTTCAGTATCTTTAATTTGTGACTGATTAAATCGATACATTCCTCTTAAACGATCAATATCTTTATTTAAACGATCAATATTTTTATAAATTCCGTCATATTGTTTTTGCAAACTATTTTCAACTTTATTCATAACTCTATGATCCTCCCCAAGCAAAATCGGAATTAAAAAATTCGTACGCCTTGACGTTCGTTTGATAAACTTTCTCGCCCAAACCCGTCGCCTGATATTTGCGGCGTGGAATGCCGATTTCCGGCATTGTGCGTGGTTCTTCGCGCGATTCGATGTAGCCTTTGTCGCCCATCCGTTGAAGTGTAACGTAAATCGTTCCGCGCTTGAGTTCGCCTTCCGATGCTTCGACCATTTCAAGACCGAACATCTCGCCTTTGCCGATTAACATCGCCAAAATCGCCGTTTCCTTGCGGGACAATCTCGGGAATTCGTTGTTTGTTAAATCATTCATCATTGCTTGTCCTATCTTACAAAGCATAAGAGATGAATTCTACTGTAAGAAAGAGTTTGCCGATTGTCAAGTTTTTTGTAGTAAATTGATAACCGAATGGTTGAAATTTCAAAGATAAAAGCCTTGCCGATTTGCTTCGGACAAGGCTTTCGAAAAGTTTTTCGGAAGTGATAGCTTATTCTTCATCGCGCCCGTGCGCCTGCGCGGGCGGGGAAGTCGCTTCGATGGCGGTGAATGTTTCGAGAATCTTGTAAGAGTGTTCCGCGCCTTTCGGAACGACCCACGAATCGCCAGCTTCTAATAAAACCATTTGATCTTCCAAGTGAAGTTCGGCTTTGCCGCTGATGACGTAGCCGACCGTTTCGTATTCGCGTGAGCGCGTCTCTTTGTCGTCGTTCGGTTCTTCGTTTTCCCACAAACGCATCGCCACGCTGACACCCGAAGCCAGATATTTTTGCCCCATCTCGCCGGTCGGCGAATAGTCGGAATCAACTTTTGTTATTGTTTTGTTGCCCATAATTTTTTCTCCCGTAAATTTACGGACTGGAAACAGCAACCGATGTGCCAACGCCGTTTTCATTGAGAAATGAAGTTTCGTCTGATGATATTTGCAGGGAAAAAAATGACCGATGTTTGATAATCGTGCAGTTATACGGTTCGCTGTTACGATAAGTCTAATTTTTTCTCGTCTTTCGGCGCGGCGCGAAAGTTTTGGTCGGCAGAGGTTTTGGCGGCTCGATTTGGCTCGGCGATTTTTCGATGTCGAAGGCGCGGCTTTCGATGAGTTTGTTGTTGATGTAAATGTCGGCGCGATATTTTCCCGCCGCCCAAACGCCGCCCGGCGAAGCGTCGAAATTAACCTGATTCTGACTGCCGTCGGTCGTATAGCTGACGTTGACGCTTTTCGTTTCGGGTTTTAATCCGGCGGCTTTGACCGCCACTAAATTCATCTTAACGGTAATGGATTCGACCGAATCGAGTCGGATTAAAAAATGAATCGGTGTGTCGGTCGTAAAAAAACTCTCGGCGATTTCGCCGACGCTGCCTTTGCCGTCGTCCTTCGCCAGCGAAATTTCCGTGATGTTAACCGACGCTTTTTCGCCGCCCGCGATTTGCCCGCAAACGCTCGAACCGAGAAAAAAACACAGCGAGGTAATGAGAATAAATTTCATAAGTTCTTCCGAAAAGTTTTGATTTTTACGACAAAATCCTTTTTATTGGTGCGGCAAGCGTTGATTTAGTTGTCTGCGGCAAAACTTTTTCTCTGCGTCTCGGCTTCCGGCGGCAGTCGCGTAAGATGTATTCGACGAAAACCGTCTGGAGAAGCGCGAGTTTGCCCGGCGGCGAATCTTCAGTTAAATTACAACAATTATGAAAATCTTTTTATTGCTTTTGGCGTTTATGTTTTTTGTTTCGATGAGCGTTGCCGCGCAGTCCAAGGATGCGAAGATTTCCGCTGCGATTCAATCGGCGATGAACGCGCAGGTTTTGGCGTGGAATGCGGGCGATATTACGGGTTTTATGAGCGGTTACTGGAAATCCGACGAGATGGTATTCGTCTCCGGCGACTCGGTTTCACGCGGTTGGCAGGCTGCGCTCGACCGCTACAAAAATAACTACGATTCCAAGGCGAAAATGGGCGTGCTGTCGTTTTCCGATTTGGAAGTCAAAGTTTTATCCAAAGACGCGGCGGTCGTCCTGGGCAGTTGGTCTTTGGCGCGGGAAAAAGATAATCCGAAAGGCAAATTTACGCTGATTTTTCGACGCTTTAAAGACGGCTGGAAAATCGTTCACGATCACACGAGTTGATTAGTTAAAAAGACTTTTTCCAACAGTTTTTTTCAATCCGCCGGAACGATTCGGCTGGTCGCTATGAAACCGTTCGCCAACTCGTTTCGACCGATTTTTAAGGATATTTAACCTGCATTTAAAGTTTTCTCCACATATTTGTAACACGCCCGTTTTACTCTAATCAGGAATTCTGTTTTCTAAAATTAATTTCTAAAATTTCACGGAAAAAAGTTCCGCCCTGATACGGTCTGAAGGCAAAATCGTTTGCCCGTCGCCGAATTAGCGGAAACAGGCGTGTCGAGTGAAAAAATTCAAGCGAAAATTCAAGAGTTCCACTGATGGAGATAATAATGAGAATAACCACTAAAAAAATATTTGCGGCTTTAGGTTTATTATTTTGCACGGCGTTTGCTGCTGCCGGCGTGCAGGCGCAGTTCGTCGCGCCGACGGTACGCATCGTGCTGCCGGCGCGGTTTCGGGTTTTGAATAATCAATTATTCGATTTACGGGTCGAAGCGGAAAATCTGTCGAGCAGCGGAGCGCGGGTGCAAATCACCGTCGTCGGCGAAAACGGCGCGACCGAAACGCTGAATTATTCCGGGGCGTTGGAGGAGACGAGCGGCAACGACGCGAACATCAAAAACATAGACAAAGCGTGGACTTTCCGCAAAGTCAGCTTTGCGACGACCGGCATCAAAACCGTGCAGGCGGTGATTCTCGACGGTCGCCGCATCTACGGTGTCGGAACGCAGGTCAGCGTTCAGGAATTCACTTTGCCGACGCAGAAAAACATCGTTTTGTTCATCGGCGACGCGATGGGAACGGCTTACCGCGATGCCTCGCGCATCGTCGCGCAAAGCACCGGCAATCGTTTTCGGGAAGGCTGGTTCGACGATTTGCAGCAGATGGACAAAATGCCGGTAACGGGAATGTCTATGACTTACTCGCTCGAAAACATCGTTCCTGACTCGGCGAACACTGGTTCGGCGTGGACGACCGGCAACAAAACGATCAACGGCGCGTTAAATGTTTTCCCGGACAACAATGATTTTCGATATTCGGCGGCGAATCAGCAGGCGACTAAACAATTTGCGCTCGACAATCCGCGCGTCGAAACTCTGTGGCAGTATCTGAAACGCCGCCACGGTTATAAAACCGGCATCGTTACCACTTCGGACGTAACCGATGCCACGCCCGCCGCCGAGGGAGCGCACACGATTACGCGCAGTCTTTTGCGCGATGTTGCCCGCCAATACGTTGACGGCACGATCACGCCGGGCAACCAGTTCGACGTGATTTTGGGCGGCGGCTTGGAGATTTTCACGGCGCGGACGGCGACTAATGCCGGCGACACGCGCGATCTTTTGACCGAACTCGTCAGCAGCGGCTACACGTCGGTTACGAACCGCACGGAATTAAACAGCGTCAGCGAAACGGCTGCGCCGAACAAATTGATCGGCTTGTTTCGCAACGGCAATATGAACGTCGCTTACGACAAACTCGGTTTGGTGCGCCCGACGGACGAGCCGAACCCGGATTTCGCCGGTTTCTCGAATCAGCCGTTTCTCGACGAGATGACGCGCAAGGCGATTGCGGTTTTGAATAAAAACAACGCGCCGTTTATTTTGATGGTCGAAGGTGCTTCGATTGATAAGCAGTCGCATCCGAACTACTCGAACGGACAGATTTGGGACACCATCGAATTCGACAAAGCCGTCGGTGTCGGACGCGATTTCTTAAACGCCGGTCAGAATTTCTCGAAAACCTTAGTCGTCTGCACCGCTGACCACGATCAATCAATGAGCATCGTCGGGGCGGTTGACACGCAGGTTCCGAACGCCGTGCAAAACGTCATTTCGACTTTGCCGTATCCGAACGGCAGTCGTCCGGGCGGCAACACTGTCGGAGTCGAAAACCGAGTTGGCGAAACGAGCGGCTTCCCCGATTACCAGGATTCAAACGGCGACCGCTACCCGGAAAACACCAACCGCGTTCGTCTCAAAGTCGGCTACCGAACAGGCGACCACACCGGATCGAGCGTTCCCGTGACCGCCGAAGGCGCGGGCGCGTTGATCTTTTACGGATATTACGATCAAACCGATTTATTCTTCAAAATGGCGAAAATTTTGTCGCTGAACACTTCGACGCTCGATAGTGCTTTGCAGTATAAGCGCAGCGTTGACGTGCCGTATTTCTCGCCCGCCACGCAGTTACGCAGCAACGGCGGCAATAAAGAAATTCAAATGCTCCCGAACGCGCCGCTTTCCCTGCCGCGCTCGACTGAAAAAGAGCAAATCTGCGAAGACGGACACGAAGACGATCATTAAGATTTAACGAACCAATGAGAAAAAGCTTCATTCAATACGAATGAAGCCTTTTCTCATAGACAACTTTCCTAAATAAGTGCTGATTCTGCTAAAATTAACGGAATGAGCGTATTTGAAAAATATAAATTGAAACGTCCGGCGGAATTTACTCGAC